>JAPKBI010000268.1 GCA_028823475.1 Halioglobus sp.
GTGCGGAGAAGACGCTGACCCTGTGCTATGACATGTCAGCTCAAGAGGCAGTGCGGCATATGAATCAAAGAGCAGGCCAACCTAAACCCCTATCCGGTGCTTTCTGGCTCAACGGTCAATTGCATATGCGCTTGTCTGGTGCCGCCAGCGCAGTAGACAGCACCGTGATGCAATGGGGCGGAGAAATTGTGGCCAGTGATGAAACTCTATGGGAACAGTTACGCGAGATGACACTACCGTTCTTCAATGATGCAGGCGCGCTGTGGCGCTTTTCAGTGCAATCATCGGCAAAGGTCAGGCTCGACTTTGGTACAACACTCATCGATTGGTGTGGCGCCCAGCGCTGGGTGCACGGCGAGCACCCAGGCGAGGTGCTGCAACAAGCGGCGGTCGATGCAGGGGGACATGTCTCATTGTTTCGGGGGGGCGATCGCAACGCAGAGGTTCGATCGCCGCTCAATAGCGTCGAGCAAAATTTACAGCAGCGCCTCAAAAAATCCTTCGACCCGGACGGCATTCTCAACCCCGGGCGACTTTACAGTTGGTTGTAGGAGCAGATATGACATGCATGTAGAACTGCATCCAACATTCGCAGATACCCGTTCCGGTCAAGATGCCAAGGCACTAACCAGTGCCTGCGTGCACTGTGGCCTCTGTCTGGCGACATGCCCCACCTACCTAGACAGCCGAGATGAAAGAGACAGTCCACGCGGGCGTATTTACCTGATAAAAAACCTGCTGGAAACGGGCGAGGCTGGCAGTCAGACCCAGTTACACCTAGATCGTTGTCTCACCTGTCGCAGCTGTGAAACTACCTGCCCATCGGGCATGCAGTATGGAGAGCTAGTTGATATAGGACGCGGTCTGATGGAACAGACAGCGCCCAGACCTCTAGCAGCTAGAATACTGCGCAGGCTTTTACGATTCATTCTCTGCCGTCCACGATTACTGGCGTCGGGCTTAGCTGCTGCTCAAGCCCTACGACCATTTCTGCCTGCTGGTTTACGCAAGACAGTTCCTCTGCGCCAGATCCAAAAAGTGCTGCCGGCGCAGCAACACGCTCGCAAGATGCTGATACTCGAAGGCTGTGTTCAGGGCGCAGCAACGCCCAACACCAATGGCGCGGCACGTCGGGTACTGGACAGACTGGGCATCTCGCTCATTGGGGCACCGAAGGCAGGATGCTGCGGTGCAGTCAATTACCATCTGGCGGCACACGCAGACGGGCTAAACAACATGCGTCGCAATATCGATGCATGGTGGCCTCATCTACAAAATGGCGCTGAAGCGATTATCAGCAGTGCCTCAGGCTGTGGCGCCATGCTGGTGGACTACGGTCGTCTGCTGGCTGATGACCGTCTCTATGCAGACAAGGCAAAGCGCGTTTCGCAACTCAGTCGTGATATCGGGGAGATACTGATGAACGAGGACCTCACCAAGCTGACAACCAACACGCAGGTGGGAAAAGTCGCGGTTCACAGCCCCTGTACTCTGCAACACGCCCTGCAACAACCCGACCTGATAGCCACGCTGCTGGAGCGGGCGGGGTTTGAAATTGCCATCACCACAGAAAAGCTCCTGTGTTGTGGTTCGGCCGGCACCTACTCTATCTTGCAATCCACAATCAGTGAAAAACTGCGGGAAAAGACCTTGCGCGCGCTAGACCACGATCAACCCGCTGTCATCGCCACAGCCAATGTCGGATGCCAGCTCCACCTGCAGGCCGCAGCGGGAGTACCTGTTGTGCACTGGATAGAATTACTGGACGCCTAGTGCGCCCTCGCCAGGGCGCAAACCGGCGGACTGATATTTCGCGCGGCAGAATCAAATCTACACTTTCTTGACGAACTGTGACTTCAGCTTCATCGCACCGATCCCGTCGATCTTGCAATCAATGTCATGATCACCGGCAACCAAACGAATGTTTTTTACCCGGGTGCCCACTTTAACCACAAGCGAAGAACCCTTGACCTTCAAATCCTTAATGACGGAGACCGTATCACCCTCTTCAAGTACATTGCCATTGGCGTCCGTCACGGGGGCCGCCTTATCGGCAGTATCGATCACTTCGCCCTGAGGCCATTCATGTGCGCACTCAGGACAAACGTATAAGTTCCTGTCTTCATAGGTATAAGTAGACTCACAAAGCGGGCAGTGCGGTAAAGTACTCATCGTTGAGGCCTGTCAAGAGTCAATATTTCAAAAATTCGTTATATACGTGGTGCTGTTCAGAACAAAATAATCGTCGACTTATAAGCCCGATTTTGGTTCTATTAAGGTGTGTCTTGCTGGCACACATCGCTGTATTGCTTTTCCATTTGACAAGCTTATACGCGCAGCTCATTGTTACATAAATAGCGCCTCCAGAGGCACCGCGACAAGTTTCGCAACCGTCAGGGGCAAAATCCGCATCGGAGCATACTATATGAGAAGACAAAAACGTGATATGAATTCGAGGGCATTTGACCGGGGTTATCAAGCCGGAGTTGGTGGGCGCAGTCTCGATTTCTGTCCGCATGTAGAAGAAGGACAGCGGCAAAACTGGGTGACAGGATGGCGCGAAGGCCGCAGCGATCAATGGGATGGCCTCACGGGTGTCTCCGGGGTTCACAAAATACGCGCGATCTGACGTGTTCTCACACTCGCATTAGCCGCCTCGATCGCCGCATGCGCAAAAGCTTGAGATAGCGGGCTGGCGCGCAGACTCTCGCAGAGAATACTCTTTTGCGGCATCGGGCGCCGTCTAACGAACTTCTAATTATTGACCGTGATCGGGCGATTTACGTCCGATCGACTCCCCGTACGTTTATTACATCCTGCACATGATGAGATACCGCGTGGAACTTTTTACCCGCGGATCAGTCACAGAAATCGTATTATGTAGCACCACAAAAACATGAACAGTGGACTGAGAAGTATCTTCAGCTACAATGCGGTCGCAGTAAGACACCGCTTCGACATCGTTCGAAGCCGATAGCCGCAGAATTATTTTTTAACACACCACACAGGAGCAATCGTGGCGAACGCAGACATAAGAGCACTCGAGGACTGGCTTAGTGGGCAAATTATCGGCCAAAGTCATCTGGTTCAACGGCTGGTTATTGCCCTCCTTGCAGACGGACACCTATTGGTCGAAGGCGCGCCGGGGCTTGCCAAGACCAGAGCCATTAAATCGCTGGCAGAGGGCCTGGAGGGTAGCTTCCATCGCATCCAGTTTACGCCAGACCTGTTGCCGGGCGATGTCACCGGGACGGAAATCTATCGGCCTCAGGAGGCCAGCTTCCACTTTCAGAAGGGCCCCATTTTTCATAACTTGGTGCTGGCGGATGAGGTCAACCGCGCGCCTGCCAAGGTTCAGTCTGCACTGCTGGAGGCCATGGCAGAGCGCCAGGTAAGTGTCGGCAGCACGACGTACACATTGCCCGACCTGTTTTTGGTCATGGCGACCCAGAATCCGATCGAACAGGAAGGCACCTACCCACTGCCCGAGGCACAGCTGGACCGGTTCCTGATGCATGTCAGTGTGGGATACCCCGATACCGCCGCTGAGACTGAGATTCTTAGACTCACACGCGCCGAAGCAACCAGCGGTACCGACAGTTCACCCATACCATTAACGCAGGAGAGCATCTTCGCTGCGCGTCAGGAAATACTGGCACTGCATATGTCTGACACCGTAGAGCAGTACATGGTGCAG
>JAPKBI010000029.1 GCA_028823475.1 Halioglobus sp.
GGCTGTTAAAGCTATGCTTAAATATTCCGCGATGACTGCGGGCTAATAAACTCAGGTCTGTGACTAATAGACATGGGGTGGATTTAAATTCTTAGCTTGTCGAGTATTTTTAAAGGTGTTGAAATGAGTAAATTGGCTATTGTCACCGGTGGTAGTTCAGGTATTGGATTGGCCGCCTTAGATAAATTTTTAAGGAATGAATATCAAGTCATTAACTTATCCAGAAAGCCATCACGGTTAACAGATTGTCTCAATATTCCGGTGGATTTAAGTGACGATGACTTTATTGAAAAAGTCTCCGGTAGGCTAACCCCTTTAGTCGAGGCTGCGGAGACGATCGTGCTGGTTCATAATGCCGGTGCACATAGTCGTGATAGTGCGGTAGCTGTTGATGTGGACAGCTTGCGACAGGCATTGGCTGTCAATGTGATCGCTCCTGCATTATTGAATAAATTACTGCTGCCATCTATGAAGCAGGGATCTTCGGTTATTTATATCGGATCAACCTTAAGTGAGAAAGCCGTTGCTGGCTGTTGTTCTTATATCACGTCAAAACATGCGGTTGTTGGTTTAATGAAATCGACTTGTCAGGATGCAGCTGGCATGGGCATACACACTGCATGCATTTGCCCTGGATTCACCGAAACTGAAATGTTGAAAATTCATGTTGGTGGTTCGGAAAATCTTGCAGAAATAGCGGGCATGAGTACATTTGGACGGCTTATTTCACCCATTGAAATAGCTGATATGATTTTTTTCTGTGCAGAAAATGCGGTAATTAATGGTTCCGTTATTCATGCAAATTTAGGTCAGGTTGAGCGATAAATGGATAACTGTCACCCCAGCATCTACCATTATTTAGAAGCGCCTAGATAAATCGTCACAATATTTACGATGCATTGCTAAGTTGCACGGGTATACCGTTCAGCGTAGCGATGCCAGAAATCTTATCCATATCCTCAGGATTATCGCTGGCAATAATATTGGAATTAACTCCACCAAGTGCATTAGCATTTCGCGATCCGCCTTGATGGCCCCATCCATGGGGAAGTGCTAGATTACCTGGATTCATTGTGTCGGTTAATTGCGCTTCCACTTCCACTTCACCGTAAGGGGAGCGAATCTTTACTAGATCGCCTTCTTCAATATTCCGTTCCCTCGCGTCATCTGGATGAATACGCGCAGTATGCTTGTATGATGTATTCTTCGGGAGGATGTTATGCATCCAAGAATTATGAGTGAGCTTTTCTCGCAGGCCGATCATACGCAATGGAAATTCATCATTTAAGTAAAAGTCATCGCTTTTGAGGCGTTCCATTTCGGCGCAGAGCTCTGGTGTTCCCAGATGAACTTTCTTGTCAGGCGTCTTCAATTTCTTGGAAATATCGACATCAGGTAACTGTTCGTGCAGAACAAAACCATTGGGGTATTGGGTTTGTAATTTTTTTAGATTCAGCCCCCCCGGCTTTAAGCCATACTTATCACCGACTGAACTGGTGCGAATCATTAGGTCCATTAAATGTCTGGGTTTTACACGCAAACCCATTTTGGCCAGTATGCGCACGGGCCTGAGTGGCAATGTCGAACCATGGCCCAGACGCCGACAAATCTCGTCCAGTATCTCCCAGTCTTCGCGTGACTCGCCCTGTTTAGGGATAACTGCTTCGGTTGCAAACAAAGTAGGTCTCAGCATCTCAACAAAACCCAGTAGAGGTATATCCTCACGCTCGAACATTCCTGCTGAGGGGAGAATATAGTCGGCAAAACGGTTGGTGTCATTCATGTATAAATCTAATGAAACAAACAGATCCAGCTTCTGCATCGCCGCATCCATTTTTGGTCCGGCACCAGTAGATGTTAAGCAAGGATTAGCGGCGATCATTAATAGCGCTTTTACCTGTTCTGGGCCCGGTGTTTCGATATCCTTGATCATTGATAGCGACGGCAGGGTGCCGCCGACATCAGGCAGACCGGAAGCGCGTCCCGGGTTTTCACCGATAGTGCCGCCGCCAAATTTAGATCCGTCAATAATACCGGCGCTAAATTTATTGCCACCCTCGCGGCCTAAGTGACCGGTAACAACTATTAGGCAGTTGATTAGCATAGTGGTTAATGTGCCGAAGCGAGTAATGGAGGTGCCCAGCCGGTAATGTATACAGGCGCGCTTGGTTGTTGCAAAGTCTCTAGCAATTTGTCTGATGGTTGATGCTGGAATACCGCTGTGGGTCTCGGCCCACTCCGGTGTACATCCTCGTACTACCTGCTTTAAGGCCTCATAACCGCTGGTATGAGATTCGACAAAACTTTTATCCACCCAGCCTTGTTCAATAACCTCATTGATCAATGCCGACATCAGATAGGGATCGGATCCGGCTTGAATCGGGATATGGGTATTACCTTTGGCAGTTTCTGTGCGCCGCGGATCAATTACGACCACCTGGCCGCCGCGTTTGCGGATATCTTTGAGTGCCATCGCCACCCGCGGTTCCGATATGGAGGATCCATGCGATACCAGCGGATTAGCACCGATGATTAGCACATAATCTGTGTACCACAAATCCGGTATGCCAAAGCACAGGGAACCATACATTAGAGTGAGGGCAGCCTTAACAGCTTTACCATCCTCAGCATCGACGTCATAGCGCCACTTTATGCCCAGTGCTTTGCAGAAGCTATCCATCACCAGGACATTGGCGGAGGAAAACACCGCTGGATTGCCGCGGTAAAATGCGACGGCTTCTTTGCCGAAATTCGACTTGGTGTTCTTCAGGCTTGTACATATCTCGTTAAAAGCCTGCTCCCAGCTAATACGGGTGAACTCACCGGGCTCACCAGTACGTTTCATTGGATATAAAATACGATCGGGATCATAGGTCACATCGACCATTTTAGAGGCTTTCTTGCAGAAGTGGCCTCGGGACGACAGATGATCCGGATTTGGACCAACTTTAGTTATTCTGCCATCCTCAACGGTTGCCAACACACCACAAAGAGGTTCGCAAACGCGACAAAAGGTTGATACTGTTTTACTCGCCATTATACCGAACTCCTAGAAACCAATATTTTTAATATAGGCAGGATAAACGCGCGCGGCTACACTCAGCCTATTCATCACTACTTTATATCAGTATACTCTTAACTCGTAGGAAGTTGTGTTGACAGTTACAGTCTTTTTGGTTGTTAGACAGGTTTAAATAAGTTTTTAAACCCGTTTCTGACAGTTGTTCCTACATCACATTAAAACGTGCTGTTGTTGGTTTAACGAAATTGTCTTGTCAGGATGCAGCTGGCATAGGCATACACACTTTATGCATTTGCCCTGGATTCACCGAAACTGAAATGTTGAAAATTCATGTTGGTGGTTCGGAAAATCTTGCAGAAATAGCGGGCATGAGTACATTTGGACGGCTTATTTCACCCATTGAAATAGCTGATATGATTTTTTTCTGTGCAGAAAATGCGGTAATTAATGGTTCCGTTATTCATGCAAATTTAGGTCAGGTTGAGCGATAAATGGATAGCTGTCACCCCAGCATCTGGGCAGGAAAAACACCGGATAAGCCAGCTTATATTATGGCTGATAACGCGGTCTCGGTGAGCTATAAAGAGCTCGAGCATTGCTCTAACCAGATTGCCCATTTGTTTCGGCAGCTGGGTCTGGTGCCGGGGGATCACATTGCGCTGCTGATGGAAAACAATGAGTATTTCTACAAGATTATTTGGGGAGCGCAACGAGCGGGGCTTATTTATACGCCGATCCATACCCATCTTGCACTCGATGAAGCTAGTTATGTATTAAATAATTGCCAGGCGAAACTGTTTATTAGCACAGCCCATTATTCTGATTTGGCTACGCAGATGATTGACGTCTTTTCCGGCGTTGAACACTTCTACAGTATTGGTTCCGTTGACGGCTACGAAGAATTTATTTCAGCCTATCAAGAGTTGCCCGTCACAGCGATTAGCGATCAGGTGGCCGGTACTCATATGATGTATTCCTCCGGCACCACTGGACGCCCGAAAGGTATCCTGCCTGATTGGGTGCCGGCACGATTTGATGACTTGCCAGAGTTACTAAAAGCTAGTGGGCGAATGATTGGCTTAAGTCGTGATTCGGTCTATTTAAACCCCGCCCCTTTATATCACGCCGCGCCAATGGTCTCGCATATGGTCAATATGTCTTTTGGTGGTACCAGTATTATTATGGAGCGGTTTGATGCGCAAAAATCCCTTGCTGCTATAGAAACATACCGGGTCACTCACTCGCAGTGGGTGCCGATTATGTTTATACGCATGCTCCGGCTCAATAAACCATTGAGATGTTCTTTTGATCTATCGTCAATGCAGCAGGCCACGCATTCAGCCGCGCCTTGTCCAAAAGCGATTAAATATAAAATGATTGAGTGGTGGGGGCCCATTATTTCAGAGTATTACGCATCATCAGAAGCCATAGGCTTCACTTATATTAATTCTAATGAGTGGTTGAGCCACCCCGGCAGTGTGGGTAAGAGTATGGCGGGTGAAATCGCTATCATTGACGATAACAATGAGCTGCTACCTCCGGGTGAAGTTGGGTCAATCTACTTTTCTGGTGCGAAGAAATTTGAATACTATAACGAAAAAGAAAAGACCCAAGAGGCAATGCATAAAGCCTTTGGTGCCACCTGCGGCGACGTCGGTTATGTCGATGAAGAGGGTTACCTTTACTTAACCGATAGACGAAACTTTACTATTATTTCAGGTGGAGTAAATATTTATCCTCAGGAAATTGAGAACCTTATTATGGCTTATCCTGGCGTGTCTGATGTAGCCGTGTTTGGCATTCCCAATGAAGAGTTTGGGGAAGAGATTAAAGCGGTTATTGAACTTGACAGTTGGGGGCAAGCTACCCAAGAGACAGCTAGAAAAATAATGGGTTGGTGTCGTGACTCGATATCACCCGTGAAAGTGCCTAAATCTATTTCGTTCGAGGAAAAGCTTCCGCGGCAGGATAACGGTAAACTTTATAAACAAAAACTAAAAGAAAAATATAGTTGATTCAAAAGTAAAATCCCTCTCCATCGCGGTTCATCTCAGAACCTCAAATGGGAAAAATTGAATCTTCCTTTTTATGTATATTAAGTCTATTACATAGACTCTTCGTTATAAGTATTTTGCTATGGTTCAACTTCATCCCGATTTCTCCGGAGGGAAAGTCTTTATCACTGATGGGGCTTCCGGCATTGGTTTTGCAATAGCCACAAGTGTCTGTTGGCTGGTGCTTAGGTTGTTATTGCTGATCTCGAAGAAGCGACCGGCAGCGCAGCGGGAACTCGAATCAATGGGCAGCGCTGTGCGGTTCCTACCGATGGATGTAAGCTCACCTGCTTCAGTTGTCGGAACCCTCGCAGCCGCCATTGACGAGCTTGGCGTCAGCGGGGCAAGCCAAGCCCGCGCTGGGCGATCAGGTTGCGCTGAATCTCATTGGTACCGCCTCCAACCACCATCATGATCGCTTGCCTTAACATGCGCTCCAGTTCGCCGGGAATGGCGCCTGGGCTGTCATCGTGTAGGGTGCAGGCATTACCCAGAATATCCAGGGCTGTTTCTCCCAATCGCTCCATGAGTTCGCTGTTGAAAACCCCGCTCATGGACGCCTCGTGGATGGGTATTCCTCCTTCCTCCATGATCCGTGTGGCTCCCATGTTTAACTGGCGCGAGGCCTCGATTTCCCCAGCCAGCTTGCCGATCTCGTTTCGCACTGCGGCATTTTTGCGCAGATTACCTGGGTGCTTACGTACTGCCTCCACCAGGCAGCGGAACTTCTCCCTCACCTGTGAAACGAAGCCACCCATGATAACTCGTTCGGTCGCCAGTGCAGCCATAATGACCATCCAGCCGCGATCGAGCTCACCCACAAGAGCACTCCTGGGAACCCTTACATCATCCAGAAACTCCTGGCAGAAGGTTTTTCCGTAAAGAGCCATGGAGGGTCTGATGGTGATCCCGGGCGTATTCATGGGAACTAGGAAAACGCTAACACCTGCATGTGGCTTTACTGCATCGGGGTTAGTGCGGGCGGCGAGCCACATATAGTCGGCATCTTCAGCGAGAGTGGTCCATATTTTTTGGCCATTGATGACCCATTCGTCGCCATCAAGCACTGCGGTGGTCTTCAGCGAGGCAAGATCTGATCCAGAGCCAGGTTCACTGTAGCCCAGACAGAACGTTAACTCACCCGCCGCTATTTGTGGCAAGAACTCCTCCTGTTGTTCAGTCGTCCCAAACACCATCAGCGCGTGAGCCTGGATTTCACCGGAAATCAATGCTTCTTGTGGGACTCCAGCCCGTTCGCATTCCTCGATAAAAGCCAGTTGCTCCAGGGGTGAAGCCCCCATGCCACCAAAAGTCTTGGGCCAGGTCACCTGAAAGTAACCCTGTTCACCCGCAGCCTTTGCAAAGCTGATTGGATCACTGGCTGGCCAGTTTTCGGCGAGCCACTGCTGCGTGGTCGCGCGGAACTTGTTGCCTGCTTCTCCCAAGTCGTAATCGGGCATGTCATTGCCTTGGTCGAGCAGGAACGCGGCGAGTTCTTCACGGGAGGCGGCTGCGCCACCCTGGCGTGTCATATCCGAATGGATCCGCTTGAACTGGTGGGCTGCCTCGTGCTCCTCGGAGTAGCCGATGGCCCCGAAGACATGGTGATTTTCAAGAGATACCTGGCGAAGAGCAGGGCTGGCCAGCGCATGGGCTGCGCTGGCGTACACCGGCCAACTAGCATCGCCGAAATCGAAAGCCTCCGCGGCATTGCCCAAACAGAGCCGAACGCCCTCGAGTCTGATCATGTTGTCGGCCAGTTTGTGTTGTACTGCCTGGAAGCGACCGATCGCTTGACCGAACTGTTCACGCTCTTTTGCATAGTCCACCAGCAGCTCAAAGCCCCGGCTGGCAGCACCTAACGCCCGCGCCGTTAAGACGAGCTTAGCCAAGCGAGCTACGTTCTCTGGCTTCTGATCTGATCCTGCTAGGAAGGTGACTGGCGCCCGATCCAGTTGCAGTTCTGCAAGGGCAGGGTAGGCCATTCCTGGCAGCTCGGTAATGCTCACGGCGGGGTCGTTGAGTGCTACGATGCCCCAGCCTTCCTCTGGGCTTGTGTAGAACAGCAGGTGGGATGCATAGGCCGTATCCTCAACATACTTCAAGCACCCACTCGCAGAGCTTTCGACGATCTTGACGCTACCTGAGTCCATGTCGCCGTCCAGCTGTCCCAGATGGGTAGATAAAATCATCTCCCCGCCATGTATTTTGGATAACAGGTCGCTGGATTCTCCAGCGGAGTCACGCAGCAGTATGTTGCACAGCGCGGCGCCGAAGAATGGTGAGGGAATACCCCGGCGGCCGATTTCCTCTGTCACCAGCAGGATTTCTCTCAATCCCCCCTCAGCAGGGTTACTGCCCAGGCTGGTCAAGCCGAGCTCCGCCAGTTTTAGGTAGATAGCTTTCAGGGTGCCGGGCTGACTGGCGCGCTCAACGGCTTTCTCCATTGAGTCCAGTGGCCAGTGTTCTTCCAGCAGGCCGGCAACGGCTCTACGGATGAGTTCCCTCTCTTCGTTGGATGGTAGTTCAGCGGCTTGTATTGTCATTGGGTTAAGTCCTTGTTTCTGGGCAGAAAAAATACCGAATAAGCCGGCTCACATCATGGCTGATAGACTATATCCCCATTGTCCATCGCCTGACGATACGCCAATTTTTAGATGGCTTACGTCACAGGGCGTTGTGGAGAGGCGTGCTGATAGTTGCCCAAGAATATAAAAGGAGAGTTCTTCAACCGTTATATTTGTTAGGGGCAGCAGTTTTGTGTCTGATATCAGCTGAACTATTTCTTCATTGTTAAAAGTAATACGATAATAGCTGTCATCACTGGTAATTTTCAGGTGAGGTGAATGTTCCGGAATTAGAAAATATTCATCAAGTTCATTACATATTTCAAGCAGTATTTTTTTAAGTATTCGGTAGTCAATACAAAGACCGTCTTCGCCAACGTCTGTGGTTATCTCTGCATCAACCCTGAAATTATGACCGTGAACTCGCTCTCGTTGACACTCAGAAAATATGGTGAAGTGTGCGGCCGCAAAGTTCATGTATTCTTTGTTCAGTTTAATAGTCGCTTGGCGCCTAGTGTTTGTCATGATAGTTGCTCTTGCTAGCTGTTCTTTCTTATCAGAGATAGAAATTCTAGCCGCGTTATTGGGTTGTTTTGAAAACAATTTATTAGGTCAGAATTAGACATTAAGGGCTCCAGCTTTAGGGTTAGATACTATTATAATAGTATACTGTTTTATTGTTAAGGTGAAAAGCACTTTCCCAGTAACCAAAGGAAATTAATGGCATTTTCTCTGCCAGGCACGCCTGTTCGACTGACTATTTAACCTTGTTTTTTTAGAGGAACTGGCATGTACAGTAATATAAACAGTATACTGTATTGAGTCGATTGTATTTGACAGTAATGATGGTTATTAACACGAAAGAATTTGGAGGTATTATGACTTTAGAGTTGAGCAATGATAAGTGTAGCGTGGCGCCTTATCTATCGGTGCCTAATGAGGGGGCTCCGGCTTTAATTGGCACGCTCTGTGGTGTTTGTGATGAAGTGTTGCTGGGAGTACGAGTTGCCTGTGGTAATTGTGGAAATCGAAAAAATCTTAAGGCTGTTAAGTTATCTGAGAAGGGTAAGCTCTATGCATTTTCCGTAGTCTATCGTTCGTTTCCTGGTGTTAAAACTCCTTTTGTTTCTGCGATTGTCGATCTAGAGGGTGGTGGCACGCTTAAAGGCACATTGCGTAATGTAGAGCAAGATCCACATAGCTTAGCGCAAGGAATGCCTGTCGATGTAGTGTTTGAAGAAATTGACCAAAAAGATAACAAGGGTCGCCCCTGTACGGGCTACTTTTTTGAGCCAGCTGACCAGGATCAACGGGGATAACACAATGACAAATGTAGTAATTGTCGGTACAGACATGATTAAGTTTGGTCGCTTTCCTGATCGGTCAATAGAGGCCCTTGGTGCCGAAGCGGCTTTGATGGCTTTGGATGATTGCGGTTTGAGTATCCATGATATGGATGCCATGTACTGCGGCAACTTAATGTATGCGCCACATATGATTGGCCAACGGATTATGAAAGAAATAGGCCAGACCGGTATTCCGGTTATGAACGTGACCAATGCTTGCGCTACGGGTGCTGCGGCTATTCGCGAAGCCTGGATAGGGATTAAGGCGGGCGTGTACGACACCGTACTCTGTGTCGGCGTGGAAAAAATGCCGAAGGGTTTACTCGATCCCGGTGGAGAGGATGACGGTATCCAGCGTGAGGGTATTTTAGGCTCGGGGCTTATGCCTTGTGTATTTGCTGAGGCCGGTATGGAACATAGCCTTAAATACGGTACTAGCTTTGAGCAGTTCGCCGGTATCTCGGTTAAAAACCATCATCATTCCACCATGAATCCGAAAGCCATGTACCAGATAGAAACCCCGCTGGAAATGGTGATGGAAGCTGAAATGATTTCTTATCCGAATACTAAGTTGATGTGTTCGGTCAACGTGGATGGTTCGGCCGCTGCCGTTCTGATGTCAGAAGATAAGGCGCGGGAGATGGGGCTACTTAATCGTGCCGTGCGAATTAAAGCTTCATCGTTAAGCAGTGATCCTTATAGTCAACGTAACCATGCATTGTCTGATTGGAATAGCGTTACACGCCTCTGTGCCCGGCAAGCTTATGAGCAGGCCGGTTGTAAGCCTGAGGATATTGACCTGATAGAGCTTCACGATTGTTTTGCTACGGCAGAGATGCTGCACTATGAAAACCTGGGGCTGTGTGAAGATGGGCAGGCGGGGCGTTTAGTTGACGAGGGTGAGACGACTTTGGGTGGTCGTATCCCGGTCAATGTTTCTGGCGGTTTGTTATCGAAAGGTCACCCTATTGGGGCCACCGGTATTGCTAATGTCGTTGAAATTGTTACCCACCTTCGTGATGAAGCGGGTGAGCGTCAGGTTAAAGATGCGCGCCTAGGGCTGACCCATGTGGTGGGTGCGGGTGCGGCTTGTGCCATTCATATTCTCGAGCGGATTGAGTAATCATTATGGATTTATCCTATAACGCTGAATACGATCAGTACCGTGCAGAAGTGGTCGCTTTTCTGGTGAAAAACTGGAACTTGGCATTAGCTCGGGATGAAACCTATGTGGCAAGTTTTAGGAAAAATGCCACACAAGCCGGTTATTTGTACCGTAATTTTCCCAAGCAATATGGCGGTGCTGGTGTTGCCCCCGACGTGCTTCAGGCGCAGATCATCCGCGAGGAGTTTGCCAAGGTCCGTGCCCCCAAAGAGCTCGGAGGTAACGGTACGATGATGCTTGCTCCTACCTTGGTTGAGTATGGGACGGATCAACAAAAAGAGAAATTTATTGCCAAAACCCTGTCAGGTGAATATCGCTGGGCACAGGGTTATTCTGAGCCTGGTGCCGGTAGCGACTTGGCTTCACTGAAAACCAAGGCTGAGCTTGTCGGTGATGAGTGGGTGATAAACGGCCAGAAAATTTGGACCACAGACGCGCAAAGCAGTAATTATATGTTTGCTCTGGTGCGAACGGAGACTGATGTTGCATCAAAACATGCGGGTATTTCGTATCTGTTAATTGATATGAAGCAACCGGGTGTGACGGTTCGACCATTGAAACCCATGTATGGAGGCCATGCATTTTGTGAAGTTTTTCTTGAGGACGTGCGCACCCCGGCAGACTGGATTGTCGGTGAGCGTGGTGAAGGGTGGGCGGTTTCAAAGAGCACACTTAAACATGAGCGTAACTCGGTCGGGGCGGCGACAGGGGCTTTGGACACCTTTAACAAATTGGTTAAAGTTGCCAAAACTGAAATATTAGATGGCAAGCCTGCGATTGAGTCTCCACTGATTCGAGAGCAGTTGGGCGTGTTAGAAGGCTATGTACGCGCGCATTTATATTCGGGATATTATCAACTCACCAAAGACGCTCAAGGCAAGTCTGCGGGGATAATTAGTATGATGAACAAGATCAATAGCAGTAATATTGGGCATAAAGTTGCAGAAATTGCCACGGCAGTATTAGAAGATAAAAGTTTGATTTCACCGGTATTTAGTCCCGATCATAAACCGGGTAACGAACGCTGGGTCAATCAAATATTAGGTTCACTCGCCGCAACCATTGGCGGCGGCACATCCAATATTCAGCTGAATATTATCGCCGAACGGGGATTAGAACTTCCTCGTGAGGAATCTAAAAATTAATCGCTGGTTTTAAGGAAGCAACGTGTATTTTGATTTAACCGAAGAGCAATATATGCTCAAAGACTCGATAGAGTCGATGCTGGCGTCAAAAAATGAAGACGCCCAACAAGTGAAAAAATACGATGATAAGCCCGGGCTTGATCGGGATATCTGGCTTGCGTTAGTGGCAGTCGGATTACCTATGGTACTGCCTACTGAAGAGCAGGGTGGCCTGGGTATGGGGCTGTTGACGCTAGCTGTTGCGGCAGAAGTTCAAGGTTACTACGCTGCGGCTACACCGATGCAGGATCATTGTTTGGTCGTCAAGGCATTAGCGGATCACAATGCAGCGGATGGTCGGTTACCGGGTTTATTGGCTGGCGAACAAGTCGCTGTGTTAGCGTGGAGTGAAGGGCAGGGTAATTGGCTGCCGTCTCAATGGGGCTTGGTAGAACACGATGGCCGCTTAAATGGTGTTAAGCGTGATGTCATTTTTGCTGCCGATGCAGACTTCTTCCTAGTGGGGCTGCAAGGTCAGCGCTTGGCGATGGTTGCTAAAGACGCGTCAGGTTTAGTGATAGAAGCTGTAGAAAGTGTTGATCGTACTCAGCCTATTTCTACCCTGACTTTTCAAAATACCCCCTGTGAAATTCTAACTTTAGCGGCTAGCCAGGTTGGCGCTATTTTTGATGCTGCGCTGATTTTACAGGCCGCCGAGTCTTTTGGTTTGGGGCGTCATAGCGTACAGATTTCCGTTGTATATGCTAAAACCCGGGAACAGTTTGGACGTTTGATCGGCGAGTTTCAGGCACTAAAACATCAATTAGCCAATATGGCTTTAGAGGTTGAACCTTGCCAGGCATTGTATTGGTACGCCGCTCACGCCTGGGATGCGATTCCCGAAGAGGCCCCGCGTGCGGCCGTTATTGCCAATGCTCATATTACTGAGATTGCGGTAAAGACAGCCCGTGCCGCCGTAGAAGTCCATGGCGGGATAGCCATTACCTGGGAGTTTGTCCTGCATATCTGGTTGAAACGAGCCATGCATAACAAGGTACGGTTTGGCTTGCCTGCGGCACAGCGAGCGCGTAGTGCGCTGTTGGAAGACTGGTAGTTGGTAACGTGTAGTTGTTTAAGAATAATTAACGAGGTAAACCGTGAATTTTGAGTTTTCAGCCGATCAACATGAGCTACAAAACCAACTAAGTCGTCAGTTAGCAGATGCCTTTCCCATAGCGCGAGTTATGCGGGTGTTAGAGGGAGATCTGGCTGAGCGTAAACTGATGTGGCGCGAGTTTGTCGAGCTCGGTTATTTAGGTATGGCCATTCCAGAAAATTATGGCGGTGTCGGTTACGGTTATTTGGAGTTATGCCTAATGGCCCAGGAGATTGGTCGACTGGGTATTCCTGTGCCGATGCTATCGAACATTTATCTTGCCGCTGAAGCGATTGTACAATTCGGTTCTGAACAGCAAAAGCAGAACTGGCTACCAAAGATCCTTAGCGGTGAAGTGAATGCTACCTTTGCCTGGTCAGAGGACGACAATGGCCAAGCTCCCGATGTGATTAATTGTCAATTGGACAGTGGATTGTTGTCCGGGGTTAAAACCCCCGTGCCAGATACCGATATGGCTGATATCGCCGTGGTAGTCGCTAATGGCCGCAATGGCGAGTTGGCACTGTGCCTGGTGAACTTGAAGCAGCAAGGAGTTTCTTTACAACCCCTTGAGGTTATCGATGAAGCTTCTCCCCATGCCTCAATAAGTTTTGATGGGGCCATGGCAGAAGTGTTAGGCGGCGTTGCCGTTGATCTTGACCGACTATTTAACCGAGCAGCTGTGCTGCTGGCTTTCGATCAGGTGGGGGGCGCGCAGCAGTGCCTGGAAATGTCGAAATCCTATGCGGCTGAACGTTTTGTGTTTGGCCGTGCGATCGCCTCTTATCAAGCCCTTAAACACAAAATGGTCGATATGTATGTCTTTAATGAACTGGCTCTGTCGCATGGTTATTTTGCCGCCTGGGCATTGGAAAATGACGCCGATGAACTGGCACAAGCAGCGGCTGGAGTGCGTTTAGCGGCCATTAAAGCCTACGAATATGCGGCGGCTGAAACCATTCAGATACACGGTGGTGTGGGTTACACCTGGGAGTATCCCTGCCATATTTACTTCAAGCGATCACGCATTGCCGCGGCCTCCCTTGGGGGTAAGCGTCGTTGGCAAAATAAATTAGTGTCGTCTCTCATCGAGAGTGGTGCAACGATATGAGCGAGAATACGGCAATGAATTTTAACGACAGCCCAGAAGAGCTAGCTTATCGCGAGCATGTGTGTCAGTGGCTGCAGGAAAACACGGATGAATACCGTGATATTGATTTTCAATCAATGACTGAGCATGAAGAGTTGCCTTATTCAAGACGTTGGCAGGCTGCCAAAGCGGCGGCGGGTTTTGCTGCAATACCACTGGCGTCAGAGCTTGGCGGTGGCGGTGGCACGGCCATGCAGAGTATTATTTTTTCCCAGGAAGAAGCCAAATATAATTTACCCTTTTACGGCTATTTTTCCATTGGTTTAGGTATGGCCATGCCAACGATGGCAACCTTTGCCAATGAAACATTTAAAAAGCAATTATTGCCAAAGTTGCTCTCTGGTGAACATATCTGGTGCCAGTTATTTTCAGAACCATCGGCGGGTTCGGACTTGGGTAATGTACGCACTCGAGCGATAAAAGACAGTGACGATTGGGTGGTTAATGGCCAAAAGGTTTGGACAACGCAAGGGCATCTCTCTGATTACGGTATTATTGTCACCCGTTCAGACCCGAGTGTGCCCAAGCACAAAGGTTTAACTTTTTTCTTTCTGGATATGAAATCTGCCGGTGTTGATGTTCGCCCCATTAAACAAATTAATGGTGAGTCAGAGTTTAATGAAGTGTATCTGACGGATGTGCGTATTCCCGATAGTCAGCGTTTGGGTAATGAGGGTGATGGTTGGAAGGTTGCCTTAACCACGCTGATGTT
This sequence comes from Halioglobus sp., assembly GCA_028823475.1. Taxonomy (GTDB): domain Bacteria; phylum Pseudomonadota; class Gammaproteobacteria; order Pseudomonadales; family Halieaceae; genus Marimicrobium. Next base: position 14,297 of record JAPKBI010000029.1, read on the forward strand.
TGAGCGACAAGCGGGTAGTGAGCATTCATTAGGCTTACTGGAAGAGGGGGATGTAATGGATTTTCTTTCTTCCATTACTCTCGATGGGAAGCCCGCATTGGATGATTCCTATGTCCGTGGCAAGCTAGCTGACTGGTACGTCAAAATGCGGGGCTTACGCTATATACTCTATCGGCGTCTTACTGCACATTCTTCCGGTAGTGTGCCGGGTGCTGAAGCGGCTATGGGTAAATTAGTGGAGGCGCAAGCCACGTTGGACATGACGCGGTTCTGTATGGATCTTCTCGATTTAAATGGGATTGCGATCACCGGTAGCGCTTTTAAGGCGTTGCCTAAGCAAGTAAAAACCTATCTGAAATCCCCCGGTATTCGCATTGCAGGTGGCACCGATGAAATTCTTCGTAATACCATTGCTGAACGCGTATTGGGCCTGCCGCAAGAAATCCGAACAGATAAGCACGTGCCTTTTTCAGACGTAAAAGGCTAGCGTTTGTGGAGATCTACGAATCGGAACCTTTGACATTGCGGGTCGTAGATTTACCAATTGACGAGTTTGTAACGGTGATCAGCGGAAAAATAAGTCTTACTGTGGCAGGGGGAAGAGCCGCAACATTTTGAGGTGGGAGACAGTGCTCTGAAACCGAAAGGGCTCCCCGGGATCTGGGAAGTGCAGGGAATTTACCGCGAATTACTCGTGGTTATGAGCGAAGGTGAATAGTGTCG
>JAPKBI010000269.1 GCA_028823475.1 Halioglobus sp.
AAAGGAACACACAGATTACCTATGAATACACAGTATTTCGTCATCCTGCGCCAGATCCTTAGCTACAGCCTCTTAGGCGTCCTGTTTCTGGGCGGACTTGGCGTATCGGCAAGCGCCTCGGCAGAGGTCCGTGGTAGCGGCGGCACAGGGGTCAACGTTGCCGAGGTGGGGCGGGTCAAGTTTATGCTGGGAAAAGCCTATGTCGAGGCGCGCGCACAATCCCGCGAGGTGCTCCGCGTGGGCTCCGTCCTGCGGGAGGGAGACCGCATAACGACCGGCACGAACGGGCATGTTCACATCCAGTTCGAAGATGATGCCTTTGTCAGTGTGAGGCCGAACAGCCGGCTGGAGATCGTCAAGTACGACTTCAATGCCGAGAGCCCGGAATTGTCATCGGTCAAATTTAATCTGCAGGATGGGGTTGCCCGGGCAATTTCCGGCAAGGCTGCGAAATCTGCCCGTGAACAATTTCGGCTTAATACACCCATTGCGGCGATCGGCGTTCGTGGTACTGATTTTGTGGTGAGCGCCACTGATACCACGGTGCGGGCCCTGGTCAATGAGGGTATTATCGTGATGGCGCCGTTCTCTGCCGAATGCAGCGCCGACGGGTTTGGTCCCTGTGGTGCCAATGCGGTGGAGTTGGCAGGCCAATCCATGCAGATTCTGGAGCAGGATGGTATAGCCGCATTACCACGGCTGCTACCCGCGCCAGTAAATGACGAAGGCTCGGTCCTCAGCGGCGAAGCAGCGATCGCCAGCGCTGATGCTGCGGCAACAGAGGGCGCGGGGAAAACGGCCAAGGAAGAGACTTTTCGAGAAGTCGTAGAGCTTTCGAATGCAACAGCAGGAACGGGCGATATTGTTGTGGCAAGCGCGCCAACAACACCAACAACACCAACAACACCAACAACACCAACAACGACCCCCCCGGCGACCGTTTCGGAATCCCCGGCCGTGCCTGATTTCACCCCCACTGAGCCGGTGACGGCGGCGGCGGTCAGCACACAGCAATTGGTTTGGGGTCGTTACGCCGCCACTGCCAACCCCCAGGATCTGATGACACTGAGCTTCGCCGAGTCGAGCGCCAACCGCAAGGTTACTGTTGGCAATCTAGAGATCGGACTGTTTCGCGATGAGACATCGCTGAAGCGCTTGGAGAAGGGCCTTGGTGTGGTAAGCTTCCAGCTCAACAGCGCCCAGGCCTATTACGATTCCGTTAGTGGCGTGGTGGCGATGCAGGTTAATGGCGGTAGCCTCGCTATTGATTTTCAGGGAAGTAATTTTGCCACTGAATTAAATCTGAACCATCCTCTCACTGGCTCCATCGATTTTGTCGCCACGGGCCGCCTCTTCAGCGGTGGTTATTTCCGCAACACTGCCGAGACCCAGCGTATCGCGGGGGCTGTCAGTTTTGATGGCACCGAGGCCGGCTATTTCTTCGAGCGCCAGCTGGAATTCGGCAATATCACGGGCCTGACTCTGTGGAATAGTCAGTAGCCATGTCCCAATCTGCCAACAAAGATCCATTCCCCTTTAGTCCCCTTGTCTTGCGTCTGCTGCCCTGGGGCGGCTGGCTGCTCATGCTGGGTCTGGCGCTTGCCATCAGTTTGCTGTTGCGGCCAGGCCTGGACACGCTGGAAGAGCGTCTGGGTGCACTGGGCTGGACCCTGAATCCGGGCACGGTGCCGGAAGAGCGCATTATTATTGTCAGCATCGATGAGAGGAGTATTGCCGAGGTGGGCCCCTGGCCTTGGCCTCGTGAGCAAATGGCGCGGCTGGTCAGTGCCATCGACGCGGCTGGTGCCCAGTTGCAACTGCATGATGTGATTTACTCCGAAGCAAAGCCCAATGATGCTCTGCTGGTGAATTCCCTGCAGACTTCTGGGCGAGCCGTGTTGGCACAGGTTCCGATTCTGCAAGACGGTACGCGGCTTGGAACCCCTGAAGTTAGAACAGGCGTTATGACAAATCCTCTTCCTGGCATTGCCTGTGATGCCTCTTCCGGAGCTGCACGATTGCCGAGAACTGACAGCTTTCTGGCGCCACACAGTGGTTTTGCAGGCATTCCCAAAGGGCATATCACCCCGATAATCGCTAGCGATGGTTCCATTCGTAAAATTCCGGCACTGATTTGTGTTGACGGTCAGGCCTATCCCGCACTGGCTTTGACGGCACTGATTCAGGCCACTAGCAGCACGAACTGGAATGCGAGCCTGCGGGCTGGCGGCAGTTTCTTCGGCCCGGCCCAGGAATTGCGTTTCGATGCCTTTCCTGGCTTGACGATTCCTCTGGATAAAAATGGTGACTTGCGTATTTCCTTCGCAAGTAAGCCGTCAGTATTTAGTGCCATTTCAGCCGCAGACGTGATGAATGGCAGTGTCGACCTCAGCATGTTGGATAACGCTTGGGTGCTGATTGGCGCCACCGCCTTCAGCATGGATGATATCGTTCCAACTCCTTATAGCGGAGCGACTCCTGGGGTTGAATTAACCGCACGCGTGTTGGCCAGCGTGCTTGACAGTGCGATTCCTTACACTCCGCGCGGCTCCAGATGGGCGCTGTGGCTGCTGGTGCTCGGCTTCTCTGGGATTTTGTATGCGTTGGCAGCGACACGGGGCCGCTATGCGGCCTACGGTCTGCCGCTGGCCGTCTTGTTGATGCCGGTTACCGCGCTGGCGCTGCATGTGGCGCTGCTAAACAGCGTAAATATCTGGCTGGGCTGGGTTTATCCCGCGCTATACAGCGCGCTGGGCGCCAGTCTGTTGCTATTGCTTGAATTGGCCCGGGTACGGATGGAGCGCAGCCGAGTTTTTGGTAATTTGAGTAGCTACCTGCCCAGTGATGTGGCGCGGGAGATCGCCTATGAGTTGCCGAACTCCAGTATCACGGCGAAGCGCAGCAACGTAACCCTGCTCAGCGCCGATCTTCGTAACTTTTCCGCCTTCGGCGAAGCCAGGCCGCCGGAAGAGTCGGCTGCCATACTGCATTTTTTCTTCATCCGCGCGACTGAAATTGTTGAGGCGAACGGTGGCCGCATTCATGAATTCAAGGGCGACGGACTGCTTGCAGTGTGGGATAGCCATGATGTTACAGCCGCGGAGAAAGCGGTGAGCGCAGCGCAGGCCTTGCAAGATGCGCTGCACCATACTTTGCTGCCGGAATCTGCCCCGGCAGGCCTGGAGCCGCTGGGGCTTGGTGTCGGCATTGAGCAGGGGCCGGCTTTAATTGGCTCTATTGGTCCGGCGCATCGCCGCAGCCACACCCTGCTTGGCGACACCGTAACTATCACGCTGCGGATTCAGGAGATGACCGCTGAGTTGGCCCAGCCGATACTTATCGGCGAATGTGCCGCGCGTCAGCTGAGCGGGCACAAATTGGAGTCGCAGGGCAGTTATCTTCTGGCCAGCCTAAAAATTCCCCACGTGCTGTTCGCCTTGTCCCCGGCTACCCCCAGAAAAGTTGAGAATGAGGAGCAGCCTCTACTTAGAGTGCTCACTGGTGGCCGCCAGTAAACGTTTGTTGTTATGCGAGCCCAGCTTGATCGCCAGCTGCTAATTATTACTGCTTATCTATCCAAGGACGGCCCACAGAATGCATCAGTATCAGGCCCGGCATCGCGCCGGGGTTAATCCCATCGATTGCATGCGCTCAAACGATTCACCATAATCGCCGTCATGCTTAGCCTTGCAC
>JAPKBI010000270.1 GCA_028823475.1 Halioglobus sp.
CCCGATAACGATAACTGGTATGCCCGTGGCAGCCTCCGCTGGGAGCCCACCGATGCGCTGCAGGTTAACGTCAAATACGAGTACGGCGACTTCGACCGTAAATCTCGGCCTGTCGTGGTGTATCAGTCTGATTTCGAAGGCCAGGAAAACGCCTTTGGTATCGTACCGTTTCCCGTAGTCTCAGATCGGGACAAGGGCGCAGGTGATGTTAATGGCCGCAATACCAACAAGACTGACGTCTTCGTTGCCACTGTGAACTGGGAGTTGGATTTCGCCACCTTTACGTCAATTTCCGCCTATTCCGGCTATGACATGAAATCACCTGGGAATACCGACCTGAGTGCGGCGCCGGGCCTTGCCCGCACGAGGTCGGAGGACTATGAGCAGTACAGCCAAGAAATCCGTTTCGTCTCGCCCGGCGGTGAGACTATCGACTGGATCGCTGGCGCCTACTATCAGTACAACAACCTGAATATCAGCTCAACCTTTCAAGCCCTCGATTTTGCGCAATCGGGTCCGATCAGTGTGCCGGGGCTGTATGCTGACCTGCAGCGTTTCCCGTCCTTGCCCTCCAAGTTCGATCAAGATTCCTACAGCTGGTCCGCCTTCGGTCAGGGCACGTGGAACTATACCGAATCTCTGAGGTTTTCCCTCGGTTTACGCTACAGCGACGAGACCAAGGATCTGGACAAGGTAACCTTCTCTGACGGCTTGCAAATCAGGGTAGGAAACGATTTTTACTTTGCTAACCCGCTCAATAACCAGTTGATAGCAGATGTTCGGCAGCACAACTTTAGCGGCCTCAGTCGCGACGAGGACAAGTGGACCTTCTCCGCTATCACACAGTGGGATGCCAGTGACGACACCATGCTATACGCCAGTATCAGCACCGGTTTTAAGGCCGGCGGCTTTGATGAGGCCTACAGCGGTGCCGGGTATGAGATCCGTTTGGCAAACCCGATTACCGGTGAACTCACTGGCGAATCGGTGCCGGGCAACGAGCCCTCGATCCTCAATTACGACGACGAGACGGTAACGGCGTTCGAGGTGGGTGCGAAAATGCGGCTGCTGGAAAACGCGGCGGAACTGAATATTGCGGTGTTTCGATCAGAATACGACAACCTACAGACCAGTTCGCTGGTGGGGGATGTGTTTCGGGTAGGTAATGCAGGTTCGTCAATCAGCCAGGGGGTGGAAGTTGATGGCCGCTGGCAGGCGACGGAAGCCCTGTCCTTCGGTGCCGCAGTGGCCTACCTCGATGCCTATTACGAGGACTTCACCGGCGCCACATGTACCATCCCACAGGCAGCAGACCCAGTGAACAACCCTGGCTGCCTGTTGCCAGATGGCAGTAATATTGCCCCCGGAGAGTCAGGTGGCCAGAATCTAAAAGACGAGACGCTACTGTTTGCGCCAGAATGGAGTGCGACCCTCACCGGCCGCTTCGTGGTGCCATTGGGCGATAATTTGGTACTGGTCAATAGCTTAGACATTAACTACGAGGATGCGTTTTACTCGGCACTGGATCTAGACCCCAACACCAAGAATGATGGCACCACGATATTCAATGCGCGCATTGCGCTGGCGAACGTGGATCGCAGCTGGACCGTCGCGCTGATCGGCAAGAACCTCACTGACGAGAAAAGTAATATCTGGAACAATGACGTGCCGATTACGAATTCCAACAGCTATTTTGGTTTGCCAAATCGACCTCGTTCCATTGCGGTGCAGGCACGCTATCGTTTCTAAACCGGAATCTTTAGTCGCGAGCCTGCGCGAAGACGATGAAACAATGCATTTCGAGTGGGCTCGGTGTCTGCAGAAATATCAGGAAAGCAAAGTATGTTGAAGAAAATCGGCGTAGGTATTGTTGTCCTGCTGCTCGCGGTCGCGGGTTTGATTTGGATCAAATTAATTATGCCCTTGCAGGCATCAGCAGATAAAAATGGACCGGAAACCGCCGCCCGTGACTATGCCTTGCAAGACGATAGCAAGGTCACCCTGCCCGCCCCACAAGCCGCTATTTATCAGGCGGCACCCAATCCTGATATGAATCTGTACTGGGGTGAATTGCATGTGCACACCAGCGAAAGTTTTGATGCCACCCTGTTTGGCAACACGCTGACCATTGACGACGCCTACCGCTTCTCTAAAGGCGAGCCGCTCAATAGCCCCGGGGGTCAGGTCATGCAGCTTAGCCGCCCCCTGGACTTTGTGGCGATCACCGACCACGCAGAAGGGTTTGGCACCCGCACCCACTGCGACAGCCCCGACCTCTCGCTTGCGGAGCGTGCCGCCTGCTGGCTGGCCAACGAGCCTAACCCGATGATTTTCCAAATCCTGACCAGCGCTGTGCGTGGCACCGCAGCCCCCGGCGACCCCTCAAAGCCTGCTGGCGTCTATCAACGCACGACCCGCCAGTCACCTAAGCCCGGCGCTTTTCCTACCTGCAGATTTGGCGATAACGCACTCGAACGGTGCTATCAAAACGCCAAGAATGATTGGGCTCGCTATGTCGAGCTTGCCGATAAGTACTATGAACCGGGTGAGCTGACCACGTTGGTAGGCTATGAGTATTCACCAGGAATGCCCGAACAAGGCAAGCACCATCGCAATGTACTCTTCCGCTCCAACACGGTGCCTGAGCGCGCTCTTTCAAGTCTGGATGTGCCCAACGCCATTGAACTGTGGAAGGGACTGGAAGCCAATTGTGGCGAAGGTTGTGACTTTCTCACCATGCCGCACAATCCCAACAAGGCTTGGGGCCTTACGTATTCGCGCTACACGTGGGACGGACAGGAATACAGTGAAGCCGACTGGCGCTTGCGCCAGAAGCGTGAACCGCTGGCCGAAATATTCCAGGTCAAGGGCGCACAGGAATGTGCGCTTGGCGTCGGCGCCACCGATGAAGAATGTGCCTTTGAACAAGTGTTTGACCCCTGTCAACCCGGCGAAACGACCGGCTGCGCCTTTAAAACCGGTTTTGTCCGCCAAGGACTTAAGGTCGGTCTGGCGCTTGATAAAGAGCTGGGGTTTAACCCTCTGCAATTCGGTTTTATCGCCGCCACTGACAGCCACAACTCCAACCCCGGCGATGTGGAGGAATGGGACTTTCCCGGTGCGGTGGGCGCGGTCACGTCTTCGGCGGCGCGGCGCTTGAGAGCGACCGAGGACACTGCAGCAGCCTATAAAACCATTCTAAAGTTCAACACATCGGGTGGACTAGCGGCGGTTTGGGCGCCAGAGAATACCCGTGAAGCGATCTTTGATGCGCTTGCCCGTCGCGAAACCTACGCCACATCAGGCCCACGCGTAGCCGTGCGCTTCTATGCGGGCTGGGGTATTGATGACGCCGTTATGGAAAAACAAAACCCGTTCCAGTTTTTAATAGCCAATGGCGTGCCAATGGGTGGCGTGCTGCACGTAGCCAAAAACCCTAATGCAGCCCAGCAACATTCCCCCGGCTTTTTTGTCTGGGCAACACGCGATGCCATTGATGCCCCGTTGCAACGGGTGCAAATGATTAAAGGCTGGATCGACGATGACGGTCAAACCCACGAGAAGGTCGTTGATATCGCCTGCTCGAACGGACTAACCGTTGACCCAATAAGCGGCCGGTGTGCGGATAACGGCGCAAGTGTCGATGTCACTACCTGCAACTTCAGCACGAACTCCGGCGCCGATGAACTGAA
>JAPKBI010000271.1 GCA_028823475.1 Halioglobus sp.
AAAACATTCAGCAAATATTGTACCGGTGTCTGCCTAACGGATAATGGCTCACTGAAGAACAATCGTTTTAAGTCAACACTGACTGAAATAAAAAAAGCCAGCGAGCTATAGGAGCAATTACTGTATGAGTTCAACCCTGGACCTTGACTTTTTAATACGACTGCTCATTAACATGACGGCCGTTCTGATATTGATCAGACTTGTTTATTTTCGAGCTTCAGGGCACCGAGCCTATGCGAGCTCATTCATCTTGTTCGGCATGGGTGTCTTTCTCGTCACCAGTCAGCTATCAAAGGTCGATATCTCACTTGGCTTTGCCTTTGGTTTATTTGCTATCTTTTCCATGCTGCGCTACCGCACAGAATCCATCACGATCAAAGAAATGACCTACCTATTTTTGGTGATCGCGATGTCGCTTCTGTCCGCTGTTGGAGGCATGGGGCACAAGGAGCTTGCGCTGCTGCTCGCTCTGGTCTGCGTAATGGCCTACATCACTGAAACCAGCCTGGTTCTGCCGATACTAGAGGAGCAGACAGTTCAGTATGAAAAAATAGAAAATATCCGACCCGAAAGGAGAGCTGAATTATTAGAGGACCTCCGCAATCGTATGGGTCTAGATATCCGTAGCGTTGAAATCAATGGAATTAACTTTCTCAAAGACACAGCCCAATTGAAGGTTCAATATGTTCCTAAAACGTCTAATGATTAGTTCAAGAGCTGCTGGTGCTGGGGCTTTAGTGGCCCTGCTTTTTAGCGCGGGAGTCCACGCAGAAAAAGAACGGCTTAAGATCAGTGGCCAAGTGCTGATGGACATCGATTATTATGAATCCTTCTGGGACAAAAGCGGTGATAGCTCCAATACCAATTTAGAACTGCGTAACGGTCGCATTCAGTTCACTTATGATTTCCCTGCAGGCTGGGAGGCGAAACTGCAGGTCAATGCTGAGGCCGACTCCGATGGCAGCGATGTCGACCTCGGTTCGGCCTACATCCGCTACACAAACTGGAAGATAGCGGATATCACTTTGGGCAAAATGAAGGAGCCCCTGGGCATGGAGCGCAACACACGCAGGGCTCGGTCGGTGACCATCGAAGACTCTATGATGACGACATCTTTTACCCCTCGAAAGAACTGGGGTATCCGTCTAAATGACGCAAACAAGCGCAGAACTTGGTCACTAGCTGCAACGGTAGAAGAGGACAATGACGACGACGATCAGGGCTACAAAGAGGACGAACCCATTGCCCTCACAGGTCGGTTCACGCTTGCTCCAATCCGTGGGAAAGAACAGACGCTGCAATTTGGAATCTCAGGGTCATGGCGAGACTGGAATGAAAATACTTTTCAAATCAGAAACCGAGCAGAAGTTTTTAGTGCCGATAATGTAGTCAGAAGCGCAGAGTTCGCCGCAGACAACCAGACAGTCATTGGATTGGAGGCTGCCTGGAGCCGCAATAGCCTACTAATACAGTCTGAGTACATGGCCACACGCGTTGAGGAGGTGAATGGGGCGGACTGGGACTATGACGGTTATTATTTTACAGCGAGTTACATCCTTACTGGTGAGCATCGCAAACTTAGCAAAGGCAAGCTCGGCACGGTCAAACCGAAAGATAGCAGCGGTGCTTGGGAAGTAGAGGGACGGTACAGCTATATCAATTTGCGAGATAGAGGCTTGGGAGCGGAGGCTTCTATTACTACGGTAGGCCTAAACTACTACTACAGAGATGACATCAAGATAATGCTGGCCTACCTCTACCCCGAAATCGCCGGAGATGTCACTAGCGATGACAACGGTGGCCATGCGATTTCTGCACGCGTGCAAGTGCTATTTTAACCAAAAGCAGGGACAACCTCTCCGCTCTAAAACGCAGCCGGACCGAACCACACGGCCCGTGTTTTGTTAAGCTTGGCAGCCCCGAGCTGCCCACGGCCCAATAGCGTCACGCCATGCGATGTAGTGCGCATATCTTATTGCCGGCGGGGTCACGCAAATAAGCGAGATAGATTTTCCCGACGCCGCTCTCACGCGGGCCAGGGGGTTCTTCAATTGCGGTGCCACCATTAGCCAGACCAGCGGCGTGCCAGGCGTCAGCCATCGCCCCACTCTCAGCTGCGAAACCTATAGTGCTGCCATTTCCGTGGCTAACCGGTTCGCCATCAATGGGTATACTGACTGAAAATATGCCTACCTTAGTAAAATAAAAACAACGCCCCTTTTCATCTATAACGCCTGGTTCATAACCAAGAGCGCCTAAAATAGCGTCATAAAAAATTTTCGACTCATTGATGTCGCTTGCACCCACCATGATATGACTGAACATTTTTACTCTCCTTACTTTATCGTGAAAAGGCGCTTCATACTGAAGTCATGCTCGCCGTATTCCGGCTCGATTCGCCCAAGGTCACACTAGTGTTATTACCGCACCAATAAGCCCACCGATAACCAAAATTTGTGCTGGCAGAAAACTTAAGACAAACCCCAGAGTTCGAGATTTCGGATCAGCAACATACCCTCTAAAGTAAAGGAAACGTCCAACCACGAATATGACTCCCAAGCCAGCGGCCGCTTCGGCATTGACGTAATGACCAAACATCAATATCCCTGGAATAAATAGGACTAACATCTCGAGCGTATTTTGCTGGACACGGTAATATCTTTCAAAGATTGGATCGCCTGAAACTGCGGGCGCGGCAACACCGTATGTTCCCCGCGCTTTTCCAACCAACATGCCGAATACCGAGTATTCGATAAGGGCTAATGCCATTACGATGGTCACTGCTGCCACATCATTCTCCTTAAGGCTATAAATCTCCAAGCAAGCACCTAGAGAGCAACAGCATTACTGTATCAACGAGTTGCCCCCTAGGATAGCGATTGATTACCCGCGCGCCCAAAAATATGGGTATCTAATGCGCACAGTACAATAATTACCGACGCTTCACTGATGCTAAGTATTTTCATGGACTCTGCCATGCCAGCCCTATCTAGCCAACATGTCCTGATTCTCGACAACCATCAACCCACGTCGTTCTGCGGCCATTGCCGCATCCACTACGGAGGCCGCCACTTGCTCCACCGGAACGGGGCTTTCAGGGAGAAACTGGGATACCACCACTGGCAGGCAGCGCATCACCCACGCAACAGGTGACATGAGCACTCCCAATGGAATGGCAGTTCCGCCGTCTGTATACCGTTTGCCGTAAATCGCCGAGGGATATATCACCGTTGCCGCATTATCCTCCGATGCCTTTGCATAGCCCGCAGCAGCCTCGCTAGCCTGCTGTTTCCCCACGTAGTAGCCAAAACGACTGGAACGCATCACTGCCGGAACATGCGCGCTGAGCAGCACCAGCCGCTTAACACCTTGGCGCTGCGCTTCTGCAATGACAGCACTATTAGCGCTACCGTTGATCATCACCTGTTGCTCGAAGGCACGCTGATTAAAGGTTGGCAGCGGAGGAGAACCAACCAGGCAGACAACGACATCTGCCGATGCCACCAACGATGGATCTGGATGAAGCGCATCTCCAGAAACCCAAGTGACTTGACCCAACCATGACGGCCGAACCCGTTCTAACTGCGCCGGAATCTTGCCACTGCGTGACACGCTAGTGCAGATTGCGCCCCGAATCGCAGCAAGCTCAAGAACCTTACTGCCGACAAAACCATTGCCGCCATA
>JAPKBI010000272.1 GCA_028823475.1 Halioglobus sp.
AAGCGCTCTATATCAAATTTCTCAGGATCTTTAAAAACGTCAGGATCATGGTTTATCGCCTGCCAGTTGAGCACCATTTTGTCGCCTGCCTTCAGTTGCTGGCCCTGAATTTCAATATCTTGCATGACTGTGCGGCGCATCTGAACAAATGCGGGGTTATAGCGCAGGGCTTCTTCTACGGCAAAGGGCACCAACGATGGATCATCAACCAGTTTTTGTAACTGCTCGGGGTTCTCCATTAGCAAGCGCATGCAGTGCGCGATAACAGAACGGGTACTCTCATTCCCCGCTGCAATGAGCATCAAGAAGAACACTTGAAACTCTTCGGGAGTCAGCTTTTCATCGTTTACGCTGCCATCGAGTAGTGCGCCAACGATATCGGTTAATTTATGGGTCTTATGTTTTTCCGCTAGCGAGGCTGCGTAGGCATAGACCTCGATCGCTGCTGTCTGCGAGGCGATAGCCCCATCGACCCCACTCATGTCTTCGTCTTCAGTGAAGATCATGGTGTTGGTCCAGTCAAAAAAACGCTTCTTGTCCTCCATAGGAATGCCGCACAGGGACATGATCGCGATCAGAGGTAATTCCGCAGCAACGTCGATAACGAATTCACATTTTCCGTTAGCGGCAATTCTATCAATGGTCGCCTTAGCGACCTCGCGGAACCTTTCTTCGTAACCCTGTACCGCTTTGGGTGTGAAAGCGTTTCGCACAATGCGACGATATTTGACATGTTCCGGCGGGTCCATGTTGACGAGCATGAGCCTCGATAGTGCGCGCTCTTCCTCAGGCATTTCTTTCGGCAGGATGGTCTTGGCCTGGCTTGAAAATAGCAGAGGGTTCTTGCACACGTAATCTGCAATGCCTTTTTTCAAAACGGCCCAGTAGGGGATGTTGGTGATCGGGTCCTGAATATATGCCAGTCCTCCTGACTGTTCACGAACTTGGGCAAACAGTTCGTGGTGACCACCGTCGACGTAGATATCAGGGTCCAGAATATTGGCAAAGGGGCATTGTTGTGTAATAAATTTCTACCTTTTTTACAGGGGTCGCAATCGTGGGGACTAGCCTACCTAATACTAGCGGGGCATCAAGTTAACCTACAGCAATTGCTCATATCACTTTTTAGTTATGCATGGTTAGTATAAAGAGGTAGACGGAGCGGGTGATGATGCACACTCATTAGGACAACGCTTCGCTCTAAATATTTTTATTGCGGAGCGGCTGCAAGATCCTCGCGCAGTGTCCGTGCCGCCAGGAAGAAGTGACAGGCCGACCAGAACATTATCGGCGGCAGTAGGTATAGCATTGCGTAACGAAGTGACTCTATGCCAAGGCTGGGTGCAAGGTAGTCACTGAGCATGCCGATACTCCAGGGTCCTAGCCCTAGACCGATAATATTAATGATGAGAAACAGAATGGCGGAAGACAATGCCCGCATGCGCAATCCGACTAGGCCATGAGTGGTTGCAATGGTGTTGCCAAGGTAAACATTGAACAGTATGCCTGGAATAATCCCCATCATCAGTGACGTGTAAGCCCCTGCAACGAGGTATGTGGATATCGTGAACGGTACACAAATTATACCGGCTAAGGCGGGCAGCCACATATACCAGCGCTTGTCGCGTGGCGCTAGTCGGTCGGCAAGCAACGCACCGCAAAAGACGCCTACTGCGCCCCCGAGTCCAATGGTTAGGGCGAGCCAGGTGCCCAGCTCGCCGGTGGACATTCCATGGGATCGGATCATAAAGGACGCAATCCAGTTACTGATGGAGTAGCCCGCAAAGGCGTTTAATGCAGCCCCCATTGCCATATGTCGGAATGAACGTCGACTCCACAGTAGCGACACGACCTCCATCATGGGAACTGGCGTATCAACGACTTGGCGATGCTCGACGAGTCCTCGAATAGGCTCTGCAATACTCATGCGCACGATAATGGCAAGTAAAATTCCGGGTGCTCCTACGACAATAAAAGCAACACGCCAACCGAAATATTCATTAAGCCATCCGCCGGCCAAAAAGCCGAACAGGATTCCGATACTGACGCCCATGGAATAAAAGCCAATGGCACTAGCGCGTTCGGTAGGAGGGAAAATATCTGAGATCATTGAATGAGAGGGCGGGCTGCCGCCGGCTTCACCTATACCGACACCGATGCGCACCAGCAATAGTTGCGTATAATTCATGACTGTTCCACTGAGAGCGGTCATGAAGCTCCACACAAACAGTGACAGTGCGACGATGTTGCGTCTATTGCCACGGTCGGCCCATCGTGCAATGGGAATACCGGCAATCACGTAAAAGGCGGCGAAGGCGAAGCCGGTCAGAAGCCCTAACTGGCTATCCGAGAGATCAAGGTCGGCCTTCACCGACTCTTGGAGTATTGCTAAAAGCTGCCTGTCAATAAAGTTGAAACTGTAGACGATAGTCAGCAGGACGAGGGCATAATAGGCGCTTTTTTTAGACGCGTAAGGGTTGTCCGTCGTTCCTTGATCCTGCATAAGCAAAGGTTCCTGGGCGTAAGCGCCTGCCGCCACCCAAGGGCATCGTTGCAGTAATGGGTGGGGGGCCGGCATTGCTATTATAGTTTTGTGCTTCAGCCGGTGGCGCCATATTGTTGCACCGAAGCACGTCCCCTAGTCTAGTGCGATGACTGGCCGATACAAAGGAATAAAACAGCTAACGGCGTTGAAAGTTCCAATTTTTCAAGAATAGCGCCAGACTTTGGCGGTATGCCACAGATAGCGCTACTCTCTATTCCTGATAGCCTGCAGGGTTTTAGTTGTACGACATGCTCACAGTGATAACGCTTCCGCCACGGGGCAGGCCTTGCTTATTGCTGCTGACGGCATGAGGTAGCGGGGAGGGGCAAATCTTGGCGGTTAAGCATGCTCAAATTCTAGCCGATGTAGTTGCGCGTGAGGTCTACCGCTGCCCTATGAATTCCACCAGGGTAGATCCGTGAACGAGCGAAGGTCCATCTCGTGCGTCCAAGTTGAGCGATGCTGCTGCGCAAGATGCAAATAAGTGTCGGCGATTTTGGCGGGTAACATCAATCCATCGTGCTCCATGCCGCGACTTTCGCGCAGGGCCTGAAAGTGTTCCGGCCCCAACATTTTACCTAACGTGTCGGGTGCGTCGACCGCGCCGTCCAAAAGAATATGCGCGACATGAATACCCTTTGGCCCAAATTCAGCGTTCAGTGATTGAGACAACATGCGGCGTCCACCCATTGCTGCAGCATGGGCATGCTGGCCAGAATTGCCGCGAACGGCAGCTGTTGCTGAGGTGATGAGAAGGGTGCCTTTGCCCCGTTTTTCCATTAGTGGGCACACTGTTGAAGCCACCCTGAACAAGCTCAGCGTGGCAAGACGCCAGCACAACTCAAATGCCTTGTGGGAGGTCTGTTGCAGCGTGCGGTCACCGATTTGGGCGCCAAGGTTGAACACGACGACCTCAATGGGGCCTATGCCCGCCTCTGTAGCGCTGATCATATCCTCCAGTACGTGATCTTCTGCTGCATTCAGTAGACAGCCAGAGGCCTCTCCGCCCTCGGCTTTTATGTCCGTAACCAGTGTATCGAGTCCCTCTGCATCACTGCGACGACACAATACGACGTGATAACCTTCGGCGGCAAAACGTTTGCCTACCGTTCCCCCGATACCGGCACCGGCACCCA
>JAPKBI010000273.1 GCA_028823475.1 Halioglobus sp.
CAGGTGTTGCACTGTATAAGTTTCCACCAACAATGCATGCATTGTCCATTTCTCCTGCGTGAGCTGCCTCTAAAGACGCAAGCGTATTGAGCCCTTCTCTGGTTGGCAACTTGATATCGAGTGTTTGTTCAATTTTTTGAAAGACGTCAGAAGATAAAACGGGTTTAACGCCGATGGTTCCGATGCCTTGTACATTGCTGTGTCCCCTTAGAGGCAGCAAGCCAGCATACGGTTTCCCGAGCATGCCGCGAAGAAGGGCAAGATTGGCAATGTACTCAACGTTCGCCGATCCAAACTGATGGTGAGTAATCCCCATTCCCCATGCAAATACGGCATTATTCGATTGGCTGTAAAGCTCAGCGAGTTCATGAATTTCTGCTTTTCTGATACCAGTACTTTTTTCTATGTCGCTCCACGTTGTGCCATCAATATCACTTTTAAACGTAGAAAAATTATCCGTATAATTTTTAATGAACTTTTTATCTTCAGTCCCTAATTCAAGAACTGCTTTTGAGATTCCCTTTAATAGCGCTATGTCGCCACCAATATTGGGTTGTAAATACAATGACGCAATATCGGTGCCGCCTACAATCATTGAGGCGGGACTTTTGGGCACTGAAAATCTTACAAGCCCAGGTTCTTTTGCCGGATTAATGATAATAATTTTTCCCCCGCGGTCTCTGCAGTTTTTCAGTTGGTGTATTAGACGTGGGTGATTTGAAGCAGGATTAGCGCCAATAATAAAAATGGTATCGCAGTGCGCTAGATCTTCTAGTTCGATTGTGCTGGTGCCAGTGCCGATGGTGCTACCTAAACCAACACTCGTTGCTTGGTGGCAATAGTACGAGCAGTTGGTGACATTGTTTGTGCCGTACAAGCGTGCGAGTAGTTGTAATAGGAACCCTGCTTCGTTAGAGGAACGACCCGAGGCGTAAAAAAAACTTCTATTAGGTTCGCTTTGTTGAAACCGCTCTATTGCGTATTTGAGAGCCCAATCCCATTCGACTTCTCGGTAGTATTCACTGCCCTTCGCTTTGAAAATAGGATTACCTAATCGACCTGTGTGCTCTAGCTCTTTGGGTGAGAGTTCTCTTAGTTCGCTAATACTATGTGAGAACACTTCAGGCGGAATAGGCGATTGAATGTCAGTCGATTGCGCTTGAACACTTTTATTGCAAACCGAAGGGAATTCCCCGAGCTCATTAGTCATACCGCCAAGCTGGCCACCCATGCCAAGGCCACATGCTTTGCAGGTGTTTTTTGCAGTGAGTGCTTTTGCTGAATTTTTTAAGCCAATGCGTCTTACTGCATTAAGTGTGTAGAGAACCTTTTTGGGCCCGCCACCTACAATTTTTTTCATAGACTTGTCTCATGTGACCTAAGTAGTCGTCATAGGAATAAGTTAAAGCTATTGCCTAAGAGAAGGCAAGGTATGGTGCGGAAAAATTAGTTCGGCGAACCTGCCAGAATGAGCCCATGAAGACGCAAAACCCCATCGGTTCCTCCGCGAAAATATTTCTTTAGCCGTGTGGCCCTGCTTCGGTTGAACGTTGAAGATACGTTGTACAGTGGCGAAGTGTTAGTGCAGCGCAACGCCAAGCGGTATTACCGTTGATGGGCTGTCGATCACGAAGGTGAGGTGGTTTATGTGCGTCTTCAGGCGAAGCGGAATAGCGCTTTGGATAGCGGATTTTTCGAATTTCGCAGGCACGTGATGTCTGCGAGTGTTTAATGAATCTCAGATGAGTGCGTTCGCAGAATAGGGTAGGGTAGCTATCAGAGTCCATCAGGGCGAGTTTCACCAATCTATCGGAGTTAACGTGTCATTACCGCAGGGAGAACGCCGGATAAGCTTTCTTTTTTATAAACAACTGTCCTAACCCATAAGGTCCACGCCAGCTTCTGAGATTTTAATAGTCGTGCTACGCTGGCAGACTTAGTTTAGAGGAACCCGCCGATGAGACTTCTGATCAAATTTTGTACCGGAGTGGTGCTGTTATTTCTAGTGCTCATAGTAGTGTCCTTCGCGATCGCGCGTGTAGGATTGAAAGACCTTGATTCGGCAGCCCGAAATGAACAGGGCGGTAGTTACCTGCAAACGGATCACGGCATGCTGTCTTATACCCGTGAGGGGCCTGTCGATGCACCTGCAGTAATACTCGTTCATGGGTTTAGCACGCCTAAGTTCGTGTGGGAGCAGGTAATGCCTGCTGTCCTGGCGGCGGGCTATCAGGTCATCAGCTTTGATCATCTAGGCAGGGGCTTCTCTGATAGGCCCGAAGGCCCCTATGATTCCGCTTTGTATAACAGCGAACTCGCGGGATTGATTAAAGGCCTAAACCTTAACACGCCTTTGACGCTGGTCGGCTACTCGATGGGCGGTGCCAATGTGGTTGACTACGCGGCCTCACATCCCGAGCAAGTAAAGCAGCTAGTACTCATCGCCCCCGCGGGATATATGCGCAATGCACCTGATGCGTCGCCGCTGGCGATGCCAGTGGTTGGTGAGTGGCTGGCAACAGTTTTTGGCAGGCGTTACGCCCGCCAGGGTATTGAGTCCGAAATCAATGCAGGTAGAGCGCCAGCGAATATGTTGGAAAAATTTGACCAGCAGGCAGCGTTTGCAGGCTACACCGATTCTCTGCTCTCTACACTTCGACATTTCCCAATGGCTGATTTGTCGGACCGTTATCGCATAGTCGGTGGCACTGACATTGCGGTGTGGGCCATCTGGGGGACCGCTGACAAAGTCGTTCCCTTTGATGGTGCTGGCCTTATGAAAGAAGACGTCCCCCAAATGAAACTCACTGAACTTAAAGGCGCCAACCACAATATGACTTACGGGCAGGCCGATGCTGTTGCTGCGGCACTGGTGCATGCGCTTAAAGAGGGCTAATCAACAGACTTCCACCGCTGACGAGAAATCGGGTATGCTGCTGACGTCATCTCAATAGGATAGCGTGTAATGAAGATAATGTTGACCACACTCCTCGCTGTAGCCGCATTGGTGGTATTGGTTGTTGTTGCCGGATACGCGTGGCTCGCTCCGGAGGAGTTAGCAACTTACA
The DNA here is from genome assembly GCA_028823475.1 of Halioglobus sp. Lineage (GTDB taxonomy): Bacteria > Pseudomonadota > Gammaproteobacteria > Pseudomonadales > Halieaceae > Marimicrobium. Next base: position 3,069 of record JAPKBI010000273.1, read on the forward strand.
GCCCTGCCCCCGAGACGGTAAAAACAATTGAAGGCGGTGAAATTATTGGCTACCAGAATGACTTGGGCGTGTCTGTGTGGCAGGGAATTCCCTATGCGGCGGCGCCGGTAGGCGAACTGCGCTGGAAGGCACCGCGCCCAGTCACGCCTTGGGAGGGCCAGTTTGAGGCGCTTCGCCCCGGCAATGAGTGTGCCACCCAGCCCCGTTCCACTTCCAGTGAAAACCAGTCGGTTGACGGAAATGAGGATTGCCTTTTCCTCAATGTGTTTGCGCCAGCGAATGCCGATAATTTACCTGTCATGGTTTGGATTCATGGCGGCGCCAACACCCGTGGCAGCGGCAGTATTATTCTCTATGAGGGTTCGCAATTAGCCTCTCGCCACCAAGTGGTACTGGTAAGTATCAATTATCGTTTGGGTAACTTCGGCTGGTTGTCACATCCAGCGCTGCGTTCAGCGACTGCATCGCTTGAAGATAATTCAGGCAATTACGGCACACTTGATCAGATTCAGGGGCTTAAATGGGTCAGGGACAATATCGCCCAGTTTGGCGGGAATCCCGACAAGGTCACTATTTTTGGCGAATCCGCCGGGGGCTGGAATGTACTCG
>JAPKBI010000274.1 GCA_028823475.1 Halioglobus sp.
TCGTAAATGAACATCGGTTCGGTAGCGCCATTGAGGCGGGTGTAGCCCCCTTCCAATGATGGCGTCATTTCATTGCGGATACGGATATTTCCAAAGGTGCCACGCATCATGACCTGGTGGTTGCCGCGTCGTGAGCCGTAGGAGTTGAAGTCGGTTTCGTTGACACCGTGCTCACGCAGATATTGCGCTGCAGGACTGTCTAGTGGAATCGCCCCAGCCGGGGATATGTGGTCAGTGGTGACCGAGTCACCCAACATAGCCAACATGGGCGCAGCGAGGATATTGTGTTGGTTACCTTGATACTGTTCTTCAAAGAACGGCGGCAGCTGAATATAGGTTGAATCTTCTGAGAAAGCGTAGGTGGCGCCGTCGCTAGTGTTGATGGCTTGCCATGTCTTGTCACCGTCGAATACGGCGCCGTATTCTTTTTTGAACATGTCGGTGTGCACAGTCTGCACTAAGTCTGCGATCTCGGCGTTGCTGGGCCAGATGTCTCGCAGATACACCGGATTACCCGTCGGGTCCCGGCCCAGTGGTTCCTGGCTCAGATCGATACGGGTAGTACCGGCCAGGGCATAGGCCACTACAAGCGGGGGAGACGCAAGCCAGTTGGCTTTGACCAGTGGGTGAATGCGTCCTTCAAAGTTGCGATTGCCCGAGAGCACTGCGCAGGCTACCAGGTCATTGGCCGCGATAGTCTCTTCCACTGCGTCCGGTAGTGGCCCTGAGTTCCCAATGCAGGTGGTGCAGCCATAGCCCACTAGATTGAAACCTAGCGCATCTAATGAGCTCTGCAGGCCAGCCTTCTTTAAGTAGTCTGTCACCACTTTTGATCCAGGTGCCAGTGAAGACTTTACCCAAGGCTTACGCTGTAAGCCGAGCGCGAGCGCCTTTTGTGCGACTAATCCAGCACCAATCATCACCGCTGGATTGGAGGTATTGGTACACGAGGTAATGGCAGCAATGACGACATCACCGTGGTGCATTGACTCTGTGGTGTCGGCGAGCGGGAACGCCGTTTCTAGCTGGTCGGACTTGCCATCCAGTTCGATGAACTGATCGACAGCTGCGCATAAACCGCGCACCGTGACGCGGTCCTGCGGGCGTCTGGGGCCGGCGAGATTGGGTTCGACCGTGGACATATCCAGCTGCAGTGTGGCGGCGAAATTGGGTGTGATGTAGTTGTGGTCGCGCCACATGCCCTGTGCTTTGCAGTAAGCCTCCACCAGAGAGACAGTGTCTTCATCACGCCCTGTGAGTCGTAGGTAGGTGAGCGTCTGAGCATCAACCGGAAAGAAGCCACAGGTGGCCCCGTACTCTGGCGCCATATTAGCAATAGTGGCGCGATCAGACAGCGGTAGGTGGTCAAGTCCACTGCCGTAGAATTCTACAAACTTGCCCACCACACCCTGTGCCCGCAGCATTTGTACTACCTGTAACACCAGGTCGGTTGCGGTAATGCCTTCGCGCATCTGGCCAGTAAGCTCAAAACCGACAACGTCCGGTATCAGCATTGAGATCGGTTGTCCCAGCATGGCCGCTTCAGCTTCGATGCCGCCAACGCCCCAGCCGAGAACACCCAGGCCATTAATCATAGTGGTGTGGCTGTCAGTGCCTACCAGTGTGTCGGGACAAGCGAGGGGGGTGCTGTCTGTGGGTTGCTGCCGCACGACCTGTGCAAGGTATTCGAGGTTGACCTGATGACAGATACCGGTGCCCGGCGGTACCACTCTGAAATCGTCGAACGCACCCTGACCCCATTTCAGGAATTCATAGCGTTCGTGGTTGCGCTGCATTTCTATAGCGACGTTCTGTTCAAAAGCATTTTTACTGCCAAACTTGTCAATGCTCACTGAGTGATCGATGACGAGGTCGACGGGCGATAACGGATTAATTCTCTCTGGATCGATACCCCGTTTGACTAGAGCGTCGCGCATGGCCGCCAGATCCACCACGGCCGGCACTCCGGTAAAATCTTGCATCAGCACGCGCGTGGGATGGTAGGCGATTTCTTGATCGGAGCCGCCTCCTGCGCTACCTGCTAGCGTCTCGATATCCTCGCGCGTGCAGCTCATGCCATCCTCGTGGCGCAACAAGTTTTCGAGAAGAATTTTACTGCACACCGGGAGGCGGGCCACGGTACTGTGTGTCGCCAGCGCTCCACCATTGACAGCGAAGTACTGGTAGATTTTGCCGTTAACGTCCAGCGTTGAAAGCGTGTCGAAAGAGTTTAAAGATAAAGTCACAGTGAAATACCTATTTAGACGTTCGATTTATCAGTATAAAGGATAACAATAGTTGGTGCTGCTTCAGCTTCAGTTATACGCGTATACCGCAACATTGTCAGTCAAAGCATAGTGACCCTTGTTCGAGGACCTACTCTCACAGTTCGAAGAGACTGATCCCGTCCTCGACGCGCACATTGCCGCTGTGTCCAATCGGGTCCTGCGCCATCAGCTGATTCAGTGTGTCGACATCGGTGCCGGTGTTGGCAACAACCCGTTCGCCCGCTTGATTGCGCGCGATGACAATCCCCCGTTTGGGGCCCTCTCGGCCAAAGCTCACAGTGTAGGTCTCTATTGTGGCGGTACCAGAAGGGTCGGAGGCCACTGACAGTCGCGGAGCTTCATCTATACGCTGTTGTAGCGCGTGACTGTCTATGTCTTGCCAGACTTCAGTGGGAGGTTCTGTCGAGTATATGCCCAGCGAGTGTTTCGTGAGGTACATGCCATTGGCGGTGACCAATCCATGCCCGCCACCTGTGTCGCGCAGAGACGTGATCATTTGTGCAATGGCATGCAGAGAGTAGTTGTTGCCGGGCCCGCCGAAGAAGGGCAGGCCGCCAGTGACAGTGACCCCGCGGTGGTCGAGTGGTGACAACCCAATTTCGTTGCAGGCCACCTGTACCGCACTGGGGAAACAGCTGTAGATGTCGAAGCTCGAAATTTCATCTAACGTGATGCCTGCGCGCGCTGATACAGACTCCCATGCCGCCTTGATGGCCGGTGAAGTGTGCAGGTTAGGTCGCTCGCTGACATGCCAGATATCGTTAACGTCAGTACCGCCGCGCATGTAGACCCAACTGCTTGGGTCGATGCCCATCTGGCGTGCCTTGCCGGCGGTTGTCATGATTACCGCGGCAGCCATGTCGACCTCCAAAACGGGGTTCATGGCGCGCGTGTAGGGATATCCGATATAGCGATTCTTTTGCGCTACAGTGCTGACCTCTTCAGCGCTCTGGAATTGCTGCTTCCAGGCATGAGGGTTGCCCGCAGCAACCAGGCTCATGCGGCTGCAGATCTCGGCGATGTGAGCCGTGTGATGTTCCTGGCTGGTGCCAAGGTGATGTCTCAGACTATTCTCAAACAGTGGGTACGTATTGATCGGTTCATAGAGCCCATGCGCCATCTCTATTGCGTTGTGTCCCTCTCGCTCTTGCCCCACCGTTGTGGGTTCGGCCTCTGTCTCTCCGCTCCAGGCCGAAATGTCATCTCCAGAGCGCAGCGCCGAAAACAGCGTCGCCAGAAGTTCTGCGCCAGCGAGCAAGACGACGTTGTGTTCGCCGCGCGCCAGTTTCCCCGCAAAATGATTGACCAAGTATTGCGGTGTGTTGCCGCCGATCGTACCCTGAAAAATTTTCGCATCAGTAATGCCTAGGCGAT
>JAPKBI010000275.1 GCA_028823475.1 Halioglobus sp.
TCTGCCGTCGCTGTCACCAGCACCATGGCCACCATTAATACTCCCCCCTCGGGAAAACTGAGCAGGTAGACAGAAGACATCCAGCCCGGCACAAGAATCAGCATCCCCATAGCACTGCGCATCGCCACGCTGCGCCAAAGAACTGCACTATGAGGAAAACCCTTGACCCATAACAACGCGAATGACCACCACAGACAGGCAAGTCCAAGTAAAGGCTGCACCTCACTCCGCAACGGAATGCCACCTAACTGACAGTAAACGTAAACGGTGCCCAACGCTGCGAGCACCACCAGCACGTATACAGCCCGCGCAACCGGATGTTCCCAACCGGACATTCTTGACCATTCCCACGCGCCCAAACCAACAAGAATGGCAAGCAACACTGCCAGCAATGGCAACGGAAAATAGGCGATGGCCCCACAAAATAAACCCGCCATTATCAGAGCGGTAAAGACTCTCTGCCTAAGCATTATAACGGCGGCCTGCAACCAGATCATCAGGCTCTCTGATACCGAAACGACGCTCGCGCCGGCTATATTCATCAAGGGCGCACGCAAATTCAGACTCTGTAAAATCGGGCCACAGAATATCGGTAAAATACAGTTCAGTGTAGGCAAACTGCCACAACATAAAATTACTGATGCGAAAGTCACCGCCTGTGCGGATACATAAATCCGGTCGCGGCAGTTCACTAATAGACATATTACGATCCATCAGCTCGGGCGTAATATCCTCTGGCTGCAAGCTTCCCGCCTGAACCTGTCGAGCCAGCGCCTGAGCTGCCTGAGCAATATCCCAATGGCCACCGTAATCCACTGCAATCACTATGGTCGCACTCGTATTGTCGCGAGTCAGGTTCTCAGACTCTTGCATAAGTTTCTGCTGCCGCTGACTAAAACGCCCCCGCTTGCCAATAAACCGCACGCGAATTCCGTCTTTGTGTAATTCTCTGACTTCGTTGCGCAGGTACCGAGACAAAAGCGCCAGCAAAGTGCGCACCTCGGGTACGGGCCGACCCCAGTTTTCACTGCTAAATGCGAACAGTGTCAGTACTTCGACCCCATGATTCTTGCAGGCACGCATCACGCCTCGCACCGCCTCCACGCCTGCGCGATGACCTTTAGGACCACTCATACCTCTGTGTTTTTCCCAGCGGTTGTTACCATCCATAATAATAGCCACATGGCGCGGAATTACTGGCGGCACCCCGGACCCTGAAGCAGTTGCGTTATCGTGGTTAGACACTGGTGGACTCTATATTTCCATTAGATCGGCTTCTTTATCGCCTAAAAGCTTTTCAACTTTGGCGATGAAACTGTCAGTCAACTTTTGTACCTCATCCTGCCCTCGACGTTCGTCATCTTCACTAATGTCTTTTTCCTTGACCAGCTCCTTAAGCATGGCCATGGCGTCGCGTCTGGCATTGCGCATCGAAACTCGCGCTGACTCAGCCTCTTGTTTGGCCTGCCGAAAAAAACCCTTGCGGGTTTCCTCCGTTAGCATTGGCATTGGTATACGGATCACCTCTCCGGCCGTAACAGGATTGAGGCCCAGGTCAGATTTGTAGATGGCCTTTTCAACGGCAGGAATCATAGTTCTATCCCACACTGTGAGTATCAGCGTGCGGGCATCTTCCACATTAACATTAGCAACTTGATTGAGTGGCGTATCCGATCCGTAGTACTCAAGCCTCAATCCATCCAACAAGCTAGGATGAGCTCGCCCTGTGCGAATTTTGTTAAATTGATTAGACAGCGCGTCGAGACTCTTTCCCATGCGATCGCTGGCTTCGTCTTTAATATCATTAACCATAATACTCCTCCTACCTGGGCCACACTACTCGATCAATGTGCCTTCGTGGCCGCCCCTGACAATATTAAGCAGCGCCCCGGGCTTTTCCATTTTAAATACCCGCACCGGCATTTTGTGGTCTCGGCATAAGCAAATGGCGGTCAAATCCATAACCTCCAACTTCTTTTCCAATACTTCATCGTAGCTAAGGCGCTCGTACTTCACCGCGTCAGGCACTTTCATCGGATCGGCAGAATACACACCATCGACCTTTGTCGCCTTGAGTACCAGTTCGGCATCCATCTCAATCGCGCGCAGGCATGCCGCAGAATCAGTTGTAAAAAAGGGGTTACCCGTGCCTGCAGAAAAGATCACGACATCGCCATTCATAAGTGCTCGGATGGCCTTGCGTCGATCATAGTGGTCTACGACACCAGTCATCGGTATAGCCGACATAGCTTGAGTGGCAATATTGGAACGCTCAAGCGCATCTCGCATCGCCAGCGCATTCATCACCGTGGCCAGCATGCCCATATGGTCTCCGGTCACCCTGTCCAGTCCAGCTTTCTGCAGAGCGGCACCACGAAACAGATTGCCCCCTCCAACGACGAGACCCACCTGTACTCCAATGCCCACTAACTGACCGATAGCCAACGCCATCGAATCTAGAACTTTCGGATCTATTCCGAAGCTTTCACTACCGGTAAGTGCCTCGCCACTGAGCTTGAGCAGTATCCGCTTATATTTTTTTTCAGTCACCAACTGGGGCATAAAAGTCCCTCCAAAAGCTGAAATGCATACTACAGGACATCACGCCAAGTCCCTAGTGGCTGGGGCGATATTTCTGGCTCTTTTAGCGTTTGCACAGATGTGCGCCACTCGCTGCGACAATCTTACATATAGCGCTGCCCAGGCAAATTTCGACCACAAAAAAGGGGCCGAAGCCCCATTTTTCAACCTGTTACAAACTCGCTCAACCGTTGAGCTGAGCCGCAACCTCTTCAGCAAAGTCCACTTTATCGACTTGTATACCTTCGCCGACCTCAAAACGAACAAACGAAATCACTTCTGCTCCAGCGTCAGAAACCAACTGGCCCACAGTCACATCAGGATTCTTGACGAACGCCTGCTCAAGCAGACTATTTTCCGCCAGATACTTTTTGACACGACCACCGATCATTTTTTCGATGATTTCATCAGACTTACCCGACTCCTGAGCCTGCGCCCTAAAAATCTCTTTTTCCTTCGCCACTAGCTCTTCAGGCATATCCGCTGCAGAGACTACCTGCGGATTCACTGCCGCCACGTGCATGGCCACATCCTTGGCTAGATCCTGATCGCCACCCTTGAGCTTCACCAGTACCGCGATACGATTGTTACTGTGCACATAAAAACCGACAACACCTGAATCAGCGTCGATCAACTCAATACGGCGCACACCAATATTTTCACCGATCTTTTGCACCAATGCTGCGCGAGTCGTCTCCAACTCCCCAGACATCAAAGCGGTAACATCCGACTGCCTGGCGTCAAAAGCAGCATCAACAACGCTTTTAACAAAGGCCAAGAAGCTTTCATCTCGCGCCACAAAATCAGTCTCACTGTTCACTTCTATCAACACGCCAAAGCTACAGTCATCAGCCACGCGGGCGGAGACAACACCATCAGCTGCAGTGCGACCGGCCTTCTTAGCCGCTTTCATACCACTTGACTTACGCAGTTCCTCAATCGCCAATTCAACGTCGCCGCCGACAGTAGCAAGTGCCCTTTTACACTCCAAAAGGCCCAGACCTGTGCGCTCGCGTAATTCTTTTACCAGTGCTGCTGACATTGGTACTTCTCCTCTTAAAAACCCA
>JAPKBI010000276.1 GCA_028823475.1 Halioglobus sp.
GCACTACGCCCACCTTCGGTTCAGGTAATGCAAATTGTGCATGCTCTGCTGCAATACGTATGTCGGTAGCCTGCAGTAACTCTGCCCCACCCCCCAACGCGCGTCCATTCACTGCTGCTATAACCGGTTTGTACAACGGCTCTGCCTTGAGCATGATTTGGTCAACAATCATCGGGTCAGACAGCAAACGTTCTTCCTGTGGCGTCTGTGGCTTTTTAGCACCCGTCCATAAAGGAATGATCTCTGACAAATCTCCGCCACAGCAAAAGTCTTCCTCGCCAGCAGCGGTAAGCACGGCCACGCGAATGGCATCATCATCGCGTACTTCCTGCCATGCGTCTGCCAATTCAACAAACATTTCGCCGTTGATCATGTTTTTGGCCGCAGGGCGATTGAGTGTAATCCAAGCCTGCTGCCCGCGCTTTTCAAATACCACACTGCTCATTACGTCTCTCCCAAAGTACGGATAACAGCCCGACATCTATTCAATCTAAACAAACCGATTGCCTCAAATATGGCTAAGCTCCACGTCGTCTAGCCTAGCGCTTAAGCCGCCGCACCGAGCCCACTGGCGCCGTCCCATATCAGTTTTGCACCGACCAGTATGAGACAGAAACTCACTATCGAATAGTAAAACGTCGGCGTTGAACGTTTCACCAAATAGTATCCAAGTTTCACGCCCAATGGCGCAAGAGGGACCAGCACCAGCGAATACAATAGATTTTCGCGCGTGAACTCCCCAAGGGCATAGTACGGCACCAGTTTTACAACGTTGACCACCGCAAAAAAAAGTCCCGCGGTGCCTGCGAACAATACTGGCGACAACTGCTTTGGCATGAGGTACATCGTAAATGGCGGTCCACCGGCGTGAATGCTAAAACTGGTGAAGCCCGCCAGGGCGCCAAAGACCCCACCACTGAATGCGTTATGTGTCTTGCTCGCGAATGATTTTAGTCCCATTAAGCTCTGTAGACCGAATACCAGTGCCAAAGCACCGATCATAATACGCATGTAATGCTCATTCATGGCTTCTGCAGAGAGATAACCGATACCAACGCCCAGTATCGCTGCCGGTAATAACAGATATAGGGTTCGACGATCGAACACACCCCAATAGGCTTTTACGACCAACAGGTCCATGACCACAAGGATTGGCAGTAGGATCGCAGCAGCCTGAGTTGGCGGCATCACCAATGCCATCATCGGCACCGAGATAATCGCGAGGGCGCCACCAAAGCCACCCTTGGTAACCCCGTACAACAATACCGCCGGCACACAAGCGAGGTAAAAGGCCGGATCAGTTAACATGAAATGGCTCAGTCAATGAGAGCGAACTCATTACGCAAGACTTCGATGATTTCAGCCTTGGGGTTTTCGGCTAATTGCAGACTCGCGCCCGTAATTTTCTCAGCAATAGCCACATAGGTTTTCGATATTTCCATCAGCACCTCAACCGGGAGGGCGTTGTCGCGCGCCAAAACCGTTCGTTCACTCATGCGATCCTTATTGAGCAAGATATCAGAGTCCGGAAAGTGCTGCAGCAGCAGTTGCCGAAAATCTTCTTTTGAGTTTTCAACTATCCGGCCCTCAGCCAATGCTGCGCCATCCCAGATTCGCGATGAATCAGGTGTTCCAACCTCATCCATATAAATCAGTTTTTGATTGCCGCTCTTATCCACGACATAGCCGAACTCGAATTTTGTATCGACAAAAACCTGACCCAAGCGCGCCAACTCAGCACTAATCACCTCAAACCCCTCCCGCAATAGCGTCTCATAAAGAGCAATATCAGCAACGCTATTAAACTTGAAGGCCGAAAAATTATTTTCAATATCGCTACGAGTGACGTTGACATCGTCAACCGCGGGCACGCCTGGAATACCATTCAAGACGCCTTTGCTGGAAGGGGTGATCAATAACTCGGGCAATTTTTGATCGCGCTGCAAGCCATCGGGAATCGTGATGCCGCAAAAATCGCGCCCGCCCTTCTCGTAGGAACGCCACATTGAGCCGGTAATATATTGCCTGGCAATAGCCTCAATCATCACCGGCTTGGCCTTCTGTACGATCCAAACCAGCGGATGAGGGATCTCCAGAATGTGGCTATCCGCTAAACCCTGCTCCCTGAACCGTCGAAACCAGTGATTGGAAATTGCATTCAGTGCAGCGCCCTTTCCAGGGACTCCTCGCATGCCACCTTCTGCGTGCCATATGCAATCAAAAGCAGAGATACGATCCGATATCACCATAATGGCTAACGGGGCATCCGGCGCCACATCGTAGCCTCGCTCAAGCACCAAACGGGCACTATCAGCGGCGGTGAGCCAGTAGACAGAACGTACTTTCCCGCTGTGCACTGTTGCATCCGTGCGTATGGGGAGATCATCATTAACGGCCAATACCTTGTCGGCAAGACTCATAGTGGTTGTCCTGTATTCAGTTATTTTGATTGGTCCAGACTGCAACATTTCAGACACAGCGCTAAGCCGGATGGAATTCTAGCAAAGGAAGAACCACTAGGCACCCCACAAATCCGGAAGTTCGTGTATCGGCTTAAAGGTAAGCCATAATATAGGGCAGAAATATGACACACCCGATAAAAACTGCTCCGATAGCACTCAACAGAACCGCGCCTGCTGCCACATCTTTAGACTTCTTTACCAACGGATGAAACTCAGGTGACACAACGTCACACAGTCGTTCAAAAGCGGTATTCAGCGCCTCTACTACCCACACGCCCGTGATAGCCACAATCAAAAAACACCACTCCGATGTCGACACGTCGAAAGCATACCCCGCCACCAAAACACAAAGGGTGGCTAAGGCGTGCAGCCATGCATTGTGCTGACTGCGCATTACTTCGACAATGCCTTCTATTGCGTGCAGGGCGCTTCTTATTCTTCCGCTAATGGAAAAAGTATCCGCATTATTATTCATATCTATACCTCAATCAGGCAAAGGGACTTGATGGTCGCAGAATATCGTAGTGTTTGACCTGCTTACAATATCCAGTGGCTGGAGACTATAATAGCGCGCAAGACCAAGGCTGAACATCATGATGGAAAGGAACTGCTTGCATGAGTAACTCTGAACGAACCCCCTACCAGATTCTGGGCGCGGACGGCATTCGACAATTGGCCAGTACCTTCTACGACATCATGGACACTTTACCGGAGGCTGCACCCTTGCGTGCTATGCACGCCAAGAAGCTTCAGCCTATGAAGGTCAAGCTGGCTGAGTACCTCACGGGCTGGATGGGCGGCCCTCCTCTGTATGCGAAGAAATACGGTACGGTCTGCATGACCACACCACACGCGCCCTACCACATCGGACCGGCCGAGCGCGACCAGTGGCTACTCTGTATGGATAAGGCTCTGGAACAAACGGAGGCAAGTGAGGAGCTTGTAGACATGCTGAAAGTGCCCATGTTTCGCATCGCCGACGCTATCCGTAACAAAGAGGGGCCCAGTAGTGCCGCCACCAATCCCAATATCATTGCCGCTGACTGACGTTGGCTGCCGTTACTGGCCAGTGCAGCACTATCGGTGGCCGCCTCTTGAGCTAGCCGAGTCTCTACCTTATATCGACTTATGGCGTTTGGCCTTAAGTTTATTGCCTGCTATCCGAGAGTAGAAAAAAA
>JAPKBI010000277.1 GCA_028823475.1 Halioglobus sp.
AGCCAATAACCACAAACAACAAAAAACTTGGTAGCGTTTAACCACTAATCGTCATACCGCTCCACTCTTTCATAAAACAAGCAGGCAACCGATCTGATTCGATACTCAGACTTTCGATCAAAAAGCCCTGTTATAATTCCTATCCTCGCATACAGAGGAGCTTAATAGCCCAATGAAGTCCTTCAATTCAGGAATTGTTTTACTGGGTGTACTGATGCTTTCTGCTTGTGGAGGTGGAGGTGGAGGTGGTGGTAACGGCTCTACGCAAGCCCCGGAAACCTTGCCACCATCGAGTGGCGGAAGCCCTGCCCCAGCGGCATGCACACCAGGCTCAGGGCCTTTTAGCGCAGTATTTCCTCAGGATAACTGGCAAACCTCTTCGCCAGAAGATCAAGGCTTATGCAGCACTGACATCAACGATGCTCTTGATTATGCCTTTAAAGACGGAAACGACACAGGCGCCGTTATTATCGTCAAGAATGGCTATCTCGTCGCCGAGCAATACGGTCCAAATAAAACCTCCGAAGATCAAGTCACAAGTTGGTCTGTAGCAAAGAGCGTCACCAGCGCACTTGTAGGCGCAGCACTTGACGAAGGCGCGATCCGCGGCCTAGATCAATCCCTGGCCGACTTCATCCCCAGTTGGTCCAGCACAGGTAAAGCAGCCATTACGGTCTCCCATTTACTCAATGTACGCACTGCTATGGACCTCATAGGTGACCCCGACGGTGATGGCTATCCAGACGGTTCGGACCTGTACGAGTCGAATGATCAGTTAGCGTTGTCACTCAACCGACCACTCATCGGCACGCCTGGGGAAAAACTTTACACCTATTCAAATGCCGATGTGATGATCGCCGGAGAACTCGTTCGGGTAGCAACCGGGGTGCCTGTCAGTGACTACCTTGCGAACACTCTGGGAGATGTGACTGGATTTAACGGAGATTGGTGGGTGGACAGCAATAACCAGGTTCTCGCCTACTGCTGCCTGGATGCAAAACCACGTAGCTTCGCCAGATTTGGTCTGCTTTACGCCAGGAATGGCGCGTGGAACGGAACGCAGTTACTTAGCCAAGCATGGATTAATACTAGTACGATACCAGCCCGGAATGGCACCTATGGCTACTATTGGTGGCCAATATCCAATGGTGGATTTGCCGCGATTGGAGTACAGGGTCAGTTAATTGCTGTATATCCAGACAATGACTTGGTTGTATTGCGGTTCGGCAACTACACGCGCCAGGGTGACGGGTCTATCGTTCGCTCGGGTAACAATTTTCACGACACAAATGAACCGACCAATTTCGATATAGGTACTTTTCTGGACCTGGCTTGGGGTGGTCTGCTTGACGAGAGCTATAACGTCTCAAATACTCAGGTACCTATTGCTGATTTAGGCGTTAATCAAGTATCTGTCCTCGGTTCAGAAGTTACCGTGCACGCTGGCAAGAGCCTCGACCCGGATGGCAACCCCCTTACTTTTGATTGGGAATTGGCTTCCAGTCCCAAAGGCAGCACTGCACTCATTGAAGGTATTGGCGAAACCATCAGATTTACACCCAATGTTAGCGGTACCTATGTTGTTAACTTAACGCTGAGCGACGGACAAAACACTAGCACCACAGAACAAACAATCACCATCGTCCCCTCTCGCGACGTACTTACAGAAGGCACAGCCAACGGTATGTGGCCGAACTACGGAGGCAATCTCTCCAGCAACAAATACGCGCCTCACAATCAAGTCAATGCGGACAATATAGATGAGTTGGAGATCGCTTGGCGATGGCTCTCACCCGACAATAATCTAACCACTTATCAAAACTCAGTATTCGAACCAACACCGATTATGGTTGACGGCGTACTGTACACCAGCACGTCCTTTAGCCAGGTGGCTGCGATCAATGCGACCACCGGCGAATCCTTATGGACCTACGACCCGCAATCTTATTTGTACGGACGGCCCCCTAACAACGGTTTTCTGCACCGGGGGGTTTCCTTTACTGAAGACTCCAATGGAAAGAAAATCCATATTGCTACAGGAGATGCAAGGCTGATTGCATTAAATGCCATCAGTGGCAAGCCGATCAATAATTTCGGTACACTAGGCAACGGTCAGGTCAATCTACTCAGCGATATTCCTCGCCTGAACGCCACAACAACACGACTGAACAATGCTCACGACCAACCAGACGTACCGGACTTAGCGGGTGCAGTAACGCAGGTAGGTAATAGCTCACCCGGGATCATGTGCCGCAACGTACTCATTGTTGGTTCCAGCGTCCACGATGGAGAAGTTTTACCCCCATCTCCGCCTGGAGATGTGCGAGGCTTCGACATCAACACCGGAGAAAGGTTATGGACCTTCCACACCATACCTCGAAAAGGGGAATTCGGCTTAGACACTTGGCAAAATGATTCCTGGAAAATCAATGGCAACACCAACGTCTGGGCACCCATGAGCGCCGATGAAGAGCTTGGTCACGTGTATCTACCGGTAAGTTGTCCAACCAACAATTACTACGGCGGTCGCAGGCCAGGTGACAATTTGTTTGCCAATAGCATTGTCGCTTTGAACTGCGAAACAGGTGAGCGCGAATGGCATTTCCAAACAGTACACCACGACATTTGGGACTATGACCTGCCCGCGGCACCGAACCTCATGGACATCAACGTCGACGGGGTGAACATCAAGGCCTTGGCACAGGTGAGCAAACAGGGTTTCATTTATGTTTTTGATCGCGAAACAGGCGCGCCAGTGTGGCCTATTATTGAAACCCCTGTCCCTGGATCAGCAGTCCCGGGCGAAATCACCTCACTGACCCAGCCGATACCAAGCAAGCCGCCACCTTTTGTGCGACAAGGCAGCGCTCGTCAAGACTTGGTGGACCCCTCTTCGGCCACGGCCTACGACGTCGGCCCCTTATTTACGCCTCCGAACACCAAGGGTCTCATTGTTACACCTGGCGAAGGGGGCGGTGCAAACTGGGGTGGTGCATCCTACGACCCCAACACGCAGACCCTTTATGTGAACGGATTTGGCCCCTTATCGCACCTGGTGCGCTTGCAAGAAGGAAGTGAAGAGAACTTCTACTATGTGTTCCCGGAATTGTTCACCGGCCCAGCAACCGTATCGCCATATCCTGGACTGGGTTCTTCCATTACCGCATACGACATGAACGCAGGTAGCATTCGCTGGCAGGTCGCCGCAGACAGCAATACCACCGTCATAGGAAACGCGGCGTCGATGGTGAGCGGAGATTTGTTGTTTTACAAAAACAGTTCATTATCAACCTTGAACGTGTTCGATAAAACCACCGGTGTACTTCTGCGGAAGATCCCCCTCGGCGCACGTCCCACAGGCTCTCCCATGACCTACATGCAAAATGGCAAACAATATATTGTGGTAGCGGCCGGCAGACAGGACGAAACAATGGAATTGATTGCGCTCAGCCTGCCGTGAGGTATCGCCAAATTAACTTTTCTGATCTGTGAATTACTATCAAAATCTGCACTTAAACCATCGTTACATTTTTCCAAGACGCAAAGGATCGTAATGAAACTCGACGACAAACAACTTGCGGAGGATAGGAATTATAACAGGGCTTTTTGATCGAAAGTCTGAGTATCGAATTAG
>JAPKBI010000278.1 GCA_028823475.1 Halioglobus sp.
GGCCTGCAGAACGCTATGATTTTAAGAATGTTGAGGTGCTGTGTGGTGCAGCGGCAGCGATCACATCAAAGATTAAAATAGCTACCGGCCTGATGAACTATCCTACCCACCATCCGATGGAGCTGTGCTCTTTTGGAGCGACTATGAGCCACTTGTCAGATAACCGCTTCGCAATGGGTTTTGCCAGAGGTTTTGATGCGCTCTATGATATCTTTGGTACCCGCCGAGCGAGTTTGCAGGGATTGAGGGAAACCCCAGAACTGCTGCGTAGTTTATGGAGCGGAGGAACATTTTCAGGTGAGAATTCGCTGGGTAAGTTCCCGTATTTGTATATGAGTGAGTCGCCTGAGCACGCACCTCCTATGATGCTCGGGGCGGTGGGCCCCAAGACACTGGCATTGGCCGGGCGTCACTATGACGGCGTATTATTACACCCGTTCCTGACCGATAGAGCGATCGAAGAGGCAGCGTATATTGTACGTAATGCGGCAATGGAGGCCGGCCGTGCTCGCGATGCCTGCAAAATCTGGGCAACGTTGGTGGTTGCTGCAGACCAGAGTGAAGAGGAAACATTGGCCATTGGTCCGGCACGGCTGCTGACGTATGTTCATATGGCTGATTATGGTGAACTACTGTGCAAGGTCAATGGCTGGGATCCAACGGTGCTGACCGATGTCAGAAACCACCGTCTGTTTGAGGGCGGAAAATCGGCGGACCAAGATTTTACCCGTTACGAAACAGCCGAGGTGACCTCACTGTTTCCAAAGCACTGGATGGTGGACTCTGCAGCGTTAGGCAGCGCTGAGTACTGTGCAGACCGCATCAACGATCAATTTGATGCTGGCGCCGATGGTGTGCTCTTTCACGGGAGCCTGCCGCGGCAGGTAGAGGGCTTGCTTTGCGCCTATCGAGCGGTCAGGCGGGCGGACTATTTTGAGTGCAATGATCCGTGGTTTTCTCCGTCCCCGCCAGGAACAGGAATGTAGATCACACCCGGTTTTTTTCGGAGTTGCTTAGCAACTCCAGCCCTATCCGTTTTTGTCTAGAGCTGCGGCAGAGAGTCATTGACCAGCCCAGCACTCCAGCCTCCATCCGCGATAAACTCTGCGCCAGTGCTATAAGTGGCTTCATCCGAGGCTAGGAACGCTGTTAAGGCCGCTACTTCCCTTGGGAGGCCAACACGCGGAATAGCGTGGCTGTGGTAAAACTTATCTGCATCTTCCTGAGAGATGAAATCAGAGCCGTGCATCGCGGTAAACACCCCTCCCGGATGCACGCTGTTCACGCGTATGTTGAATTTCCCCATTTCCATAGCGGCAGCTTTGGTCATGCCGCGTACCGCCCATTTGGTAGACGAATAGGCCACGAGAGAATTTTTAGATTGTAGGCCGTCAATAGAGGAGACATTAATAATAGAACCGCCACCATTTGCTTTCAAGCTGGGGAATACGGATTGCATGCCAAGAAAGACGCCCAATTGATTGATACTGAAAATCTTCATGAAGTCTTCTTCGGTGGTGTCCATAATCGTCTTTTGGAAGATGATCGCGGCATTATTGACCAGTATAGACAGGGGGCCGAGATCCCCAGATTTTTTCACGGCTGCCTCCCAATCTCCTTTTTTACTGACGTCCAACCGACTATAGGCAGCGCTCTCGCCCAGTTCATCGGCGAGCGCCTGACCGGGTGCGTCCAGCACGTCAGTAATAAGCACCTTTGCACCTTCTTCAACGAGCAGTCGTACCGTCGCCTCACCCATTCCACGCGCGCCGCCGGTTACAATTGCTACCTTACCTAGTAGTCGTGCCATGTGAATTTCCCTGAATGATGTTGTAATGAAGAAGAACCTATTTAAGCGCTACACAGACTTGTCGAACTGGCTCCAGAATGCGGATTTCACCATGCCGCAGCTCACCTCGCCGCTAAGTTGAAAGCGAGCCGAGGCTTCGGCCAGGTCCGACATTGTATTATCGTCTTTTATAGCACCCTAGTTTGCGTTTTGCACGACTCGATCACCCAGATATAGGCTACGATGCAAGCCCAACGCCAGCCCAACGCCAGCCTATAGAGGGTTCCTGCCGATAAATAGGCTTGTAGTAAAGGGCCGCCTCTTGCTTACAGTGGGCCGCCGAACCCATTTGGGAGCGATGTACTCCTAATTAACTGAGGTACATTTGGTATTGTATTCAAGGCTTGTCGAGATTCTTTTATGGTGGCTCACACAAATTAAAGGCAAAAAAAAACGGACACCCTTGGGTGCCCGCCTCATTATACTGCTGAAGCTATCGTCTAGAAGCGGAACAGACCGCTCATAGAGAGCGATTCATTATAAGACTCTAGCTTGTCGCCGTTGCTGTACTTAACGTCTTCAGGAGTAATATCCTGATAGGATAAGCTGACTGCGAAGCTCTCACTGATGAACCACTCAGCACTCACGCCGTAGACATTGGTTTCGTTACCACTATTTTCAAGTTGCTCCCAGTTAACACCAAAGCCTAGGTTATTACTGAGGTAATAAGTAGCGTCCAAACCATAACTGTCGACATCATCCCTGTTCGGTACATAAGTTCTTGCAAAGTTGACTTCTGCCTTGAGGCCACCATCACCGAAAGCAAAGAAGTGATCAACTGAGCCGCCGTAAGTATCAAGGCCGCTGCCGTTACCATTATTAAGGCTAGTGTTCTCATAATTCAACACAAGCGTGGTGTTCTCAGTAATGTATTTACCCACGCCGATGCTGTACTGATCGATTTTTAAGTTAGCAGGCTCCGATCGCTTAGCGGAAAGGTCAACTAACCAGCCAGACAGTTTCCAGCCCGGACCTTCAGCAACATAACGCATACTAGCCTCGTAAGTCTGGCCGTCGTCATTGTTCTGATTGGCTAATTCGACTTTTCCGTCTCCAATCTCTATCGTAATGTTAGAAGCGTGATCCAGAAAGGCTGCTTCACCAAGAGGCCCCTTGCTAGTATCGACCGTTTCCATGTACCAAGTAGCAGACACGTCAATCTCATCAGTATCAGTATTTACCTTACTAGTCTGGCCATTACTTTTAAGCTCTTTGCTGAGCTTGCCTGCAGTGTAGCCTGCACCCAATTCCCAGTCGTAGTCGGCCTGAGCGCCGGCTGACATTGCCAAAGCAATACCAGTGATTATTGCGGTTTTCTTGAACATAGTGTTCTCCTTGCGGGGTCTTAGAAATCAAGTGGCTCCCCGTTCGTCGATCGCGGGGATTGGCGTACTATCGCGCATGGCAGAGAATGTCACAAGGTAATAATTTGGCTTTTGAAAATGTGAACTATTTACTTGTTTTTACGAGGGTGTATTCGTCCTGATGTGGAGGTGATTCTATCGCTTTATTGCCGCTAAGAACATAGCAGCGACAACATTCCGCCTAGGCTCTTTGCCCCCCCCCCTAGAAAGGCATCTAGTTAGCAGTAACATCCAAGGTTGATGCGTCTCAGGCGCGGGCAGCATCTAGCTTTTTATTATATACTGCTTGGGAATATCTTTGCCAAAATAGTGTTTAGAGGCCCATGTACTATGCCATCTACTAAGAGACCCGTACTAGGTTTGATAGTACCGTGCATGAATGAGGCAGAAGTTTTACCTAGCTCGGCACAAGCGCT
>JAPKBI010000279.1 GCA_028823475.1 Halioglobus sp.
TACAGAACCTCGCTGAAGAAGACTACTATACTGGCACCGGAGAGAACTTTGGCGTTAGTGGGATGCGCCTGCGGCCCACGCCACGCATCATAGGAGGCAACATTAAGTACACCTTCTAAGGCTTGTGCCAACACTGACTGTCGGAGTTATTCCGAGAATATCAATGTGAATTTCACAACGAGGAGTGCAGCGGCGCTAATGTCGATTCCTGTGTTCAAGGTGAGACACAACGGCCTCAATCTGATTGGTGGCACTCATTAGATTTGATGAACAATCGGACTCAGCAATCAACCCTTCTTTGGTGGTTGCGGTCATTAAGTCATTGGATAATTTTTTTGCTGCGCGTATGACGTCGGGGTTACGTTGAGCAATCGCCGCTAATAAACCTGACATCACTTCGCTATTGATGGCGTTATGCTTTTTGGGACGGTTGAGGCGCATATCGGCGACACCATTAATCGTTCCAATGATTATTGTATCAGTCATTTCATATGTTTCTATTTGCGCGTTATCTCCTTTTTATTCACACTTCATTTCAAGTCGCCGACATCGAAGCGCTTGATAGAAAAGAAACCGCCTAATAAGAAGTCACCATCTTCTAAAAATACGGTTATTCCTCCCCAGGTATTCCACAACACACTGTCGTCAGGAAACTCCCACGTGGCTTTTTTCTCGCCGGTGGCCCAATCGGCAGCGAAGTATTCATAAACATCATTGCGCTTGTTGGCAATGTAGACCAAACCATTGGCTGTTGATACTGCGGGTGGCATCCAGTCAGTGTTGTCAACGTCTTCGATGGACCAGGATTCAATAAAACGATTTTCATCATTGAGCCACTCATATTTTTGAATGCCCTGGGGAGGCTTTCGAGTGGTGCCAGCTAAAAACGCATTGCTGATTAAATCCAAGGAGATCGGCCCCGGCTCAGGATAGGTGCTATTCACCACCAACACGCCATTCCCATAGACAACAGGGGAGGCTTCGACAGTGGTTTTGCTTAATCGAAAGGGTATCTGATCGGCTATGCGACGAGATAGTGTATGGGGTTTCTGCTTAAACTCCGCAGGGATATCATCGCGCCAAAAAGCAACAATCTGTGCATTGTCACGATTGCCATCAGAGATTACCACTAGTTTATCTTCATCGTCGCCAAAGCCTAACAGCGAAGGTGTTGTCCCTGAGCCATGGGATGCAGCGCCCATCGCTATGGCTTCGCCTTCTGCCATTACGTCGTAGGGGCTGCTCCAGGCGCCTTCTCTTTCAGAGACCGACAAAGCCGTTCCGGTCCAAACGAGTTTGTGCATATTGACCGAAGTGACGACATAAATGCCATTTTTATCATCGATGGCAATTGAGTTCTCTACGTGCTCGTCGGGGAACAATTTGTAATCAACGACTTTAAGATTTCGATCAGTAACGATAACTGCTCCAGTAGCGGCAGCCACAATAAAGCCATCGTAGGTCATGGAGATGCCGATGAGTCTATCGATGCCTTTTGCATCTTCGGGAGGAATTTGATTGATAATATTTGAGTACTTCACCGGCAGTAGCGGGTCGTTGACTCTATTATTGTCGAAGGACTTCACTAGATGATGGAGGTCATAAAAAGTGTAGTGGTAGCCGTCTCTATCGATGACCGCATAAGCACCGTTGGGCATAGTGCGTATACTGACGTTTAACTTGTAGTACATCAACCAACTATTAAAGAGCAGTTGCCAATCTTTTTTTTGTCGCCGTTTGTCGTCGATATCCGCCATTACTTCAGAAATTTTCTCATCGGTCACTTCGCTGTGGACCTGTTCTCGATTGGGGTAGGGAACGTTTGAAATTAATGAGAAATCTTCGCCGCTGGCTCGGACTTTAATGAGGCCCATAGGGCTTGAGGCAAAAACGACCGTGTCATTACCAATATTTTTATAGGTGGGGGCAGAGCACCATAATAACGGTATGGTTTTGGCGTCATCGAGGTCAAGTTTTTTACTGATGCTGGGGCCGGCGACTTCGGTGACATCGGTTTGAGCCGCATTGTGGTGGGATATCGCATAGGGGCTTTTGGCTATCCAGGGGTTTGGGGTGGGCAAATTCTGCGCCTGTGCTAAACAGGAGAATACTGCGGTGAGCCAAAATACTACTGGGAGTCGTTTAATTAATTGATGCATAATCAAATTCTTCTACATAGAGGCATACATAAACATACCGCCTTCGCGCCTGTAAAAGGATATCCGGAAAGGCCGTTTTGGGTTAACACTACGGACGACTGTATGACATTATTTTAAATGTTAATCTCACTAAAGCGATAATGAGCGGGTTTATCTAAGTCAGAGCCTCTTTTACAGCGTCAGCAGCCACACCTGGGCCTGTAGGTTCACTCCAGGCATTGGGTGTCATGGCCGACCTGCTGATGCTAGTGGGCACCAGAAAGCGTCGTAAAGGCTGAGTAAGCTCCCTCGAGCGCTAGCATAGCAACAGTTTCTTAGTGGGCCGCTTCACTATGAGACACTGATCGTTGCTATACCTCCACTTTGCGCCCGGCCCAAACAACACAATGTAGATTACCTGCAGACACGCCAAGTTTATAGTTTCTATACTTCTCAAGACTCTAAACGTGGTTTCCTTGTTTTTCCTTGTCGTTCTTGAGACAGTGTTGTGCTGACGTTGCGCACGCATTGTTGGCGCACTGATGCTCGACACGGTCATCCAATATCCATCACTATCGGAGTTAATTTTATGAGCTTTCGCGTTGTGCAGTGGGGCACCGGCAATGTTGGTTACCACAGTCTCAGACACCTGATCGAACATCCTGACTACGAGCTTGTTGGGCTTCATGCGCATAGTCCGGCCAAAGTCGGCAAAGATGCGGGTGAAATCGCTGGCCTTTGCATAACAACGGGCATTACGGCGACCAACGACGCAAAAGCATTGCTAAATCTCAAGCCTGACTGCGTTCTTTACAATGCAAACGGGGAAAATCGTCCCGACGAAGCGATTGCGGACATGTCTGCCATTCTCAGCGCAGGCATAAATCTTTTGTCTACCTCAATGATTTTTTTGGTCTATCCTTCATTTGCAGAAGCCGGCTTGCGCGAGCCCCTCGAAAAGGCTGCGCTTGAGGGACAATCAACGATGTTCATTAGTGGCGTTGACCCTGGATTTAGTGGCGACATATTGCCCCTGGCGGGATTACAGATGGCCGACAACGTAGACCAGTTACTGGTGCAAGAGCTTGTCGATTACTCAACCTATGAGGACCCCGAATTCACGGGTGTCGCGTTCGGCTTTGGCCAACCTGAATCTGCCACACCAATCATGGCAC
Organism: Halioglobus sp.; assembly: GCA_028823475.1. Classification (GTDB taxonomy): domain Bacteria; phylum Pseudomonadota; class Gammaproteobacteria; order Pseudomonadales; family Halieaceae; genus Marimicrobium. The sequence goes on from JAPKBI010000279.1 coordinate 3,314, forward strand.
TAGAGGGCGTGCTGCGTTCAGGGTGGGGTGGCATGGTACAAATGATGGCTGATCGCGTTGGTATACCGTTAGATGAGATCAGAGAGAGCTACGAGCGCTGCTTCACAGACGAGGCCTTCGATACCCCTATGATGCATGTGCCTAAGGATACTTGCGCCGCAGTTCGCTTCCGGTTGGAGGGTATGGCTTACGGTCGCCCCGTGATCGTTACCGAGCATGTTAACCGGCTTCGTGACGACATTGCGCCCCATTGGCCGATGCCACCAGCAGGCAAGCAAGGTGTTC
>JAPKBI010000280.1 GCA_028823475.1 Halioglobus sp.
CCCTTCGCCGATAGGCGCAACAAGTTGACTCAGCGTCAGGTGCAGCGCAAGCGGCGCCTAATGGCGCATGTTACCAAGTCGAAGAAAAGCAAAAAGAATAAATAGCGCAATGATTGCTGGTAATGACAGGCCAGATATGGATTCGAGGGAGAGCATTGATTTCTTCGTAGACTGTTTCTATGAGCGAGTGCTCGCTGATGAGCAGTTGTCGCCAATTTTTGTTGATGTCGCAGAGGTCGACCTGGCAATACATCTGCCCCATATCAAGAACTACTGGCGCAAGTTGCTATTGGGCGAAAAAAAATACCAGCGACACACCATGGATGCCCACCGGAAAATCCACGCCAAGCGCGCCCTTCGAGCAGAAGACTTCCAGCGGTGGCTGGATTTCTTTAGTGCTACAGCGGACGCACACTTCGCGGGTAAGAGGACTGAGCGCGCGAAGCAGGTGGCAAAAAAGATTGCTGCCAATATGGAGCAGAGTCTGCGAACTCAGTCTGATATTCTTCGGAGTGGGTAATACAGGCCCATGCTCCGACTAAAATGGCAGCTATAATGAACATTTTTTTGTCTACCGTCTCTCGCTTGCCAAGCCCTATTCTGCTTATCCTGTACACAGGAGCTAGGCCATGAAAAACGTCGCTATGCTAACGCTTGTCCTGAGTCCTCTATGGGTGTCCCCGTTGGTGCAGGCTGATCCCGATGCCGCAGTAAAATATCAGTCCTGTGCTGTCTGCCACGGGGAGGGAGGGCAGGGCAACATTGAATTGGGTGCACCGGCATTAGCAGGGCAGGGGGCGCAGTATCTGGAGAGGCAGCTGCAGTATTTTAAGTTAGGCGTACGCGGCGCCGACCCACGTGATACCCAGGGCCTGCAAATGCAAGCGATGGCTGACACGTTGGCAGATGAGGATATTCCTGCTGTCGCGGCTTACCTGTCCAGCCTCCCTCAGGCGGTTCCAGTCGGTGTGCCACAGGGAGACCTAAAAAACGGAAATAATTATTACCACTCCAAATGCGGAGCCTGCCACGGTGGTCAAGCGCAAGGCAATTCTGGCCTGAATTCACCAGCACTGTCTATGCTGAATGGCATCTACCTAAAGCAGCAGTTCCAGAACTTTCAGCAGGGCTTGCGGGGCACGCATCCAGAAGATAAGTACGGGCGACAAATGAAGATGATGTCCACCAGTCTGCCCACGGATAAAGACCTAGATGATGTCATTGCCTATATTCAGTCAATGGCGAAGCCACTGTAGTGTGTACGTAAATGATAACCCGCTTACTCATATTGGTATCCCTTGCACTGTTTTTTCCTGTTAGCGCTAGCGCTTCCCCATCAGTAAGTATTGTGTTGCGAGAGAGTTGCCCACCCAGCTTTGAGAAGATGCCTGACGGGACCTGTGAACTCGTTACGGCGTATGGATTTTATGATTCCGTACAGGGGGCGGGTCTGGGTGGAACACAGACATCCTTGCCGCAGCATCGGGATGGTTTTACGCCACAGCAAATTGATCTTGGACGCTATCTTTTTTTCGATCCGGTGCTGTCCCAAGACGGTTCTATTTCTTGTGCCAGTTGCCATCACCCGGATCGGGGCTTCAGTGATGACCTGCCGCGCTCAATCGGCATGGGTGGCGAAGAACTTGCCCGCGCCGCACCCTCCTTATGGAACGTGGTGTTCCTGAAAAAATTTTTCTGGGACGCCCATGCTGACACCCTCGAGGCACAGATGCTTGGCCCATTGTATGCGCCTAACGAAATGGGCAACACGCCCAATGGCTTATTGGCCACTATCAACAGTATTCCCGCTTATCACGCACTATTCAAGAAAGCGTATCCGCAGCGAAAGGGAGAGAGCATCATACTCGATGAGATTTACCAGTCGCTTGTAGCATTTCAAGCCTCGCTTATTTCCTTGAACAGTCGCTACGATCGGTATGCGCATGGATTCCACGCTGCTTTATCAGAGAATGAAGTTGAGGGGCTTAATATTTTTCGTTCATTTGTTGCACGCTGCGCCGAATGCCATACTCCTCCACTGTTTACCAATCAGCAGATAGCCGTGATCGGTGCGCCAGAACCAGAGGGAATGGCTATTGATGTCGGTGCACAGAAAATCTTCGAAGAGCCTCGGCTTAAGGCCGGGTTCAAGGTGCCCACCTTGCGTAACATAGACAGGACCGCGCCCTATATGCACTCGGGTAGGTTTGACAGCTTACATGCTGTCGCTGATTTTTATAATGGAGGCCGAGGTCATGCAGTGCCTGAGGGTGTTGATCTGCAACTGCATTGGCATATTTCTTCGCCGGAGCTGAGTGACTACGAGCTGGACCGATTAGTGGATTTTATGGGAACCTTGACGGATGAGAGCTTAAAGCCTCAAATACCACAGCGGTTGCCGTCCGGATTGACGCCGATCAGTCATAAATCTACCACACACACAGCCATCATAAATACGAAATCGGGAGCGTCGTTATGAATGTAGGGAAAATACTCTGTCTGATCTTGATTCTTTCTGCGTTCGCAGCTGGACTGGTTGTTGGAAAAAGCAATCGTTCCGAAGTTGCACCGGTCATCACCGCCGGCAGCGGAGGGGTTTCTTACGAAAGCGGCTTTAGCGCTAAGGATAACGCGTTGACGCTCAGTGGGAATTCAAAGTCTGTCGCAGGACCACCGATGACGGATGTGGTAGTGGTTGTCAATGATGGCGAATCTATTCAGGCAGCGGTACACAAGGCTGAGCCGGGCACAACGATTCAGGTCATGCCCGGAACCTATAAAGAAACAGTCTATATAGATAAAGACGGCATTCGCCTGGTTGGTGTGATCAAGGAGGGCAATCGCGCCGTGTTGGATGGCGAAGGAAAACTGAATGATGCCATCCTTTATTCCGGAAACAATATTGTGGTCGAAAACTTCACCATTACGCGGTACAAAGGCAATGGCATCATGAGCCAGGCTGGCAACAACTGGGAGATTCGTAATAACATCATCATAGACACGGGTGTATATGGAATCTTTCCACAACTTGGCCAGAATGGTGTTATTGAGCACAACGTGGTGTCCGGCATAGAAGATGCGGCCATTTACGTTGGTATGAGCGACAACGTACATGTTGCCTACAACGATGTGTTTGACAGTGTCGCCGGTATTGAAATCGAAAACAGCCGTCACGCAATTGTTGAAGCAAACTATGTTCACAATAACACCGGCGGTATTCTCGCGTTTATTACACCGGGTCTGCCTATTAAAACGACTTACGACGTGATCATTCGTAACAATTTTATTATTGCCAATAACCACCCTAACTTTGCTGCGCCGGGGTCTACGGTGGCGGGGGTGCCAGCTGGGACCGGGATACTGATAATGGCAGCTGACGATGTCGTGATTGAAGGCAATATTATCAGGGACAATAAAAATATCGGTATTCTAATAACCGATCATGCGCATGCGGCGAATATTACTTCTGATCCGGAGTCTGATCCGAATTCAGACGGTGTAAAAATTCTAAATAACACTATGATCAACAACGGATCTGATCCCATTCCGGAGATCAAAGCCTTTATGTTGAGTGAGCTGAACATGGGCAATCC
>JAPKBI010000281.1 GCA_028823475.1 Halioglobus sp.
CAGCTGGGCCGACCAGACAGCAGCGTCGCCCCAAGGCCGGGCGTCCTCAGGCAATAATATCGCCAATCGCCCTGAATTTATCAATGGCCGACTGCGGCAATAGCGTTGGTTCTTTACCGACGGCCAAGCAGCCTAGGATCACTTCAGCTGTGCGGTCGATGATTTGAATCATGTCACACGCCTTGCGCAAACTCCTACCGGCGCACACCACGCCATGGTTGACCATAAACACAGCCCATTCATCCATCATCAACTCGGCTACGGCTTCGGCTAGTTCGTCAGAGCCCGGTGTCATATAGGGAACGCGGGCAATGTCACCCCCAAAAAAGGCGGCCTCTGATGATATGGGGAGGAAGGGAATGCCCGCGTTAGCGAGAATCGTAGCGAACGGCGCGTGAGCATGAATGACGACATTGGCTTCGCCTTTTCTTTTCAGTATTTGCGTATGAAAACTTTTCTCGCTGGACGGCGCTTTTTGTCCGGGAATGAGAGGCTTTCCATCCAGATCGATAAGCACCATTAACTCAGGCGTAAGGTCGCCCTTAAAAACCTGACTGGGCGTGATCCATATTTGACCTTCCGCATTGGGGTTGCGCACACTCACATTGCCGCCGGTTGCGGTGATCACGCCCTCGGCATACAGCTCGTTAACCGTATCAAGGAGTTCCTGACGAATGTCGGCAATGCCAACAATGGCCGGCGCGCTAATGATCGCACCAGCGGGAAGCGGAATGCTGGCTAGGTCGCCAGGACGGCCTAGCTCGTCAACAATGTTATTATAAATTCGCTTCATATCAGCTTCGAGTCGCTGGATGGTTAGGCCTTTACCCGCATCCCCAGCGAACGAAATATACCCGTCCATGACGGCCTCCATGGCGTCTGTACGCCCCGACAGCATGCCGTCGATGTATTCCGCGCGCATGCCAAGTCGAACGTCAGCGCCGCCGTCTACTTTACCCAGCGCGGCAGTCACAAGGCCATCGTTCAACACAATGTAAAACTCTAAACCCAGATCGCCAACCTGAAACCCAAGGCTCACGTCCAGCCCTATGCTTAGTGCTCTGACGTCCTCGTCCTCGCTCATAGCGGCACAAAAGCGTGCCAGGATGGAAGACATTTTCGCGATGACATTGGGCGAGGCCGTGACCTCATTTAAGTTCATGCCGCCTACAGCAGTCGCGCCGTTAGCGTCGGCCTCCCGATCAAGGTCAGTGATGGCCGGGCCGGGCCTGTTGATCAAGGCTTCCAAGGTATTGTCATCGAGCGTTGTTCGTTCTGCGCTCCAATCAAAGTGCTCCAGGGCTTGCGGGTTGAGCACATTCTCTGGCTTTTCACCGCGTAACATTTTCTCCAAGGCGTCTGCGATAACTTCACCCTGGTGGCTAGCCACTTCAAACGTGTTACCTGCACAGTGCGGGGTTGAGATGACATTCGGGTGGGTGATCAGGGGATGGTCAAAACCCGGGGGCTCTTGCTTGAACGTATCGAGAGCGGCGCCGCCAAGATGCCCAGACTCAAGCGCGGCAATCAAGGCCGGCTCATCCACCAGAGCCGCGCGCGCAGTGTTGATCAATACCGCGCCCATTTTCATTTTGCAAAATTGTGCCGCACCTAACATGCCGGTTGTTTCAGGGGTGACAGTAGCGTGTAAGCTGATGAAATCACTTTTACCAAGCAGGGTATCAAGGTCGACCAATGCGACACCGGCAAGAGCGGCTTGCTCCTTCGAGGCGTAGGGATCAGCGGCGAGAATGCGAGCGCCAAAGCCACTTAAGCGGCTGGCGACCTCACGGCCAACAGCGCCAATGCCAATCAGGCCGATGGTTTTTCCCCACAGCTCTTTCCCTTGAAACTGCTTGAATGCCTGGCCCATCTTACCCATATTACCCGCCGTCACTGACGCGTCTTTTAAAAACACGGACGCTCCCATGAGCTTACGAGCAGAGGCCAATATAAAGGCAACGGTTAGGTCTGCTACCGCCAGTGCGTTGCGACCGGGGGCATACAGCACAGGAATACCAAAGGCGGTGCAGGCATCGACATCAACATTCACCGCGCTCCCGCGGCAGGCGGCAATGACCCGCAACTCGGGCACTAGAGAGAGACTTTTTGCATCGACAACATCCACCTCCGTCACCAGAATATTGATGCGCCCCTGCTGGAGGACGTCGACCAAACCCTGGCCACTGAGCACACGGTTTACCTCGCGAAAATTCGCATAGGTCACATGTGTTAATGTGCTCATCCTATCAAGCGAGTCCTGATCAAACGCCGCGCTGACCAAAGCCCTCAACGGCTTATCGACTTCAATCGCCTTGCTCTGTATCGCGTCATCAGTTCCGAAGTCTTTAAACATCCAGGTGAGGGTGTGATTAAAAATTACGGGGGTAACCGCGCTCTTGCTCGCTTCGCGCAGGCCATTCCAACTGCTGTAAAGCGCTGCATTAGCATCGGCATGTTCGGCAATGGGTGTCACCGGGGAAGTGGGTTTAACCAACGCATTAACCGCCGACTTAAAATCCGTGTGTTGCCCCGCCGCAACAGAGGCGCAAATGACCGCGCCTAGCGCAGACGTCAAGTGCGTGTCTGACCGAATAACATTGCGGCCGCACAGGTCAGACAGTATCTGCGCAAAAACGCCGCTGCGCGAGAAACCGCCGGTGAGGTGAAACGCTTTGCTAATGCGGCCGGTTACGGATTCGATTTGCTCGATATTTGCACGAACCGCACAGGCGTAACCCTCTATCAATGAGCGACACATCTGGCTGCGTGGATTCGTGTCCTTAGCCATCAAGGTATGGCTGAGGGTAAATTGACCCGATGGCAACACAGGCGACTTGGCATTCATCACTTCGGCGCCAACGGTCGAAAGCATACCGCAAGACCCTACCTCTGCCGTTTGAGCTTCGGCGAGCAAGCGAAGTTCGGGGTCAGGTGCTTCGGGAAACAATAATTGCGCCATAAACGTTAACGTCTCACCCATGGGGCCGCTTGAACTTTCCAGTACCCATTGATCAGGCACGACATGCAAGCCGCTAAAACAGCGGCCTTCCAGATCAATGGCAGGCTTGTCACAAAGGGTCTGAATGGGGCCCGTCGTACCGCTGACAAAAGCCGTCTCACCCGGAGTGATAATGCCGCCACCGAGCAAGCTACACTGGCTGTCACCGCCGCCCAGACCTACCACAACATCGGTATGTAAACCTAGGTGGGCGGCTGCAGGCCGCGTCATGTTCCCTATCGCGGTACCGGAACACCTGACCTCAGGGAAAATATCTTTGGACAAACCCAGCCTTGCAATGCGATCCCAGCTCCACTGCCGTTTGTGAATATCAAATAAGCCGGAGCTGGCGGCCTGCGTGTAGTCGGTGACATTAACGCCAGTGAGTTTAGCGTTAGCCCAGTCACCAATACTGAAAACAGCGGCTGCGCTTTTAAGAATTTCGGGCTTTTCGCGTAACACCCACATCAGGCGCGCTGATGCGTAAATGGGCAGGGGCCAGCAGCCGGTGTCCTGCAGTATGTCATCGCCTTCAGCTTCAGCGAGCTCAAGAAACTCGCCTGCGGCTCTAGCAT
>JAPKBI010000282.1 GCA_028823475.1 Halioglobus sp.
TCAGCCGCTGCTTCCAGATCCCACATGAGCGGAAAAGACAGCCCAAACGTCGTATTAAGAATAACATCCGAGGTATCCTTCAAGTTCCAAATGCCCAGCTGATCGAAATATAACGCTGACTTACCGCCTAAGTAATTGCTCGTTACATGCACATTCCAAGTGCTTGCGCCATAGCGCTGCTCTTCAGCAATGTCATATTTAGCGTTCACATAAGAAAAGCCAAGCTCTCCCTGTAAGGAAAAAATTGGCTTATCGAAAAACTGGTTGCCATAGTAAGGACCTACAACGTAGCGAACATCAAGATCCTGGAATTTATCTTTCTCTACAGATACGAAAAGACCGACATATTTAGGGTCGGTCAGGAAATAATCATACTTTCCGATGATTTGCCAATTGTTAGCGCTTTCTTGCCCATTGGTCTCATCCAACTCTCCGCCAGCTTTTAATGTATACCGATCCTCTTTACTGCGCCAAACAGGATCTAACCGGTAGTTTAGCTCGTCACTATCTGTATTTCCTCGCTGCAGGGCTAAGGCAAAGCTCACCGATCCCGTCCATCGGTAACCCTTACCAAGCTCCCAAGGTTCTGGGTTAACCACCGCTAGGTCTTCGGTAGGGTAGATCTGTGCGGCATCGGGAAGAACGAGGTTTTCCTGATCAATAATCAACGACGTCGAATTGACTACGGTTTGATCGGCCAAAAGCATTATCACAGGGTTTTTGCTGTTCACAGACACAATCTCATCCATTGAAATACTGAGCGTGCCGGCGAAGCTGGTCTTAAAAGTTACAAGCCGATCTCTGACGGTGACGACAGTGCCAAACAATCGTGAGCCGTTTTTAAGTATAAGTTCATCATCGACCTGCGAGCTTGTCTCCGCCTGAACACAAACTGAAATCAGCATCGCTAAAGTCGAAATCAAGGCCCACTGTCTTACTGCGTTATTTAATAAACTCATACTGCTCGTCTTCCGTTTCTTAATCCTTGGCTGCTAATTGTGAGGCTTTTCTCTAGATACTATAGTTTGATGCCGTCGAAATTTCCAGATGACGACACCACAACGGCATTCTTTGCTAGTCTAATTCGCTTGATCTTTCAGTGCCAATCGAATGATACCTAGGAAAGCGGAGACTCCGAGAATATTGGCGCCAGGGGAACAGGGACTGCTACACTTATACAATATTGTTAAGGGAAAAAATCGTGGACAACTTTGACTATGACCTGTTTGTCATTGGCGCCGGATCAGGCGGCGTCAGAGCAGCGCGCATGGCAGCAGGATTTGGCGCACGGGTGGCTATAGCAGAGGATCGCTACATGGGAGGCACGTGCGTCAATGTTGGCTGCGTTCCGAAGAAACTGTATGTCTACGCTGCCCAGTATGGCAAGGGCTTCCAGGACGCCCAAGGCTTTGGCTGGGAAAGTACTCAACCCCGCTTTGACTGGGCCACACTGCGTGATAATAAAAAGGCCGAAATCTCGCGCCTGAATTCGATCTATCGCAACCTGTTGGAGGGCGCGAATGTGCAGCTCATCGACGGGCGCGCTAGTATCGTGGACTCTCACACTGTTGCTGTCGGAGAGAAGCACTACACAACGGGAAAAATACTGATAGCGACCGGCGGCTGGCCTCACATTCCAGACTTTGAAGGCAGCGAATACGCAGTCAGTTCAAACGAAATATTTGATCTAGCAAGCTTCCCACAGCACCTCGTAATTGTCGGCGGTGGCTACATTGCGGTGGAGTTTGCGGGTATTTTCAATGGCCTCGGTGCGAAGACAACACAGCTCTATCGAGGTCCTTTATTTTTACGCGGCTTCGACACCGATATTCGCGCTCACGCCGCTCAGGAAATTAGCAAAAGCGGTGTAGATCTGCGCTTTGAGGTCAATGTGCAGTCAATCATCCCCGATAGCGGGAGCTTCAAGGTTAGGCTGACAGACGGCTCTGAACTGCAAGCTGATGCGGTGCTGTACGCTACCGGGCGCAAAGCTAACCTCGATGGTCTCGGACTGGAAAATGTAAATATACGTGTTAGTCAGCAGGGTGCTATAGAGATTGACCACGAGTTTTGCACCAGCGAGCCGACTATATTTGCCCTCGGTGACGTGACCGGAGGCATCGAACTCACCCCAGTGGCTCTTGCCCAGGGTATGGCGTTCGCCCGACGTAATTTCGGCAGCTTGGACCAACAAGTGGATTACGATTTCATACCCACTGCCGTGTTCTGTCAGCCCGCCATCGGCACCGTAGGCTTTACTGAGGAGGAGGCCCGCGCCAGATTCGGGGAAATCCGCCTGTTCAAATCCAGCTTTCGCCCCATGAAACACACCCTCAGTGGCAGCGATGAAAAAGCCTTCATAAAAATCATTGTAGCCGCCGACACCGACCGGGTCGTTGGCGTACATATGATGGGGCCTGATGCCGGAGAAATCCTTCAGGGCATCGCCATCGCAATGCGTGCCGGCGCTACCAAAGCACTCTTTGACACAACGATTGGCATTCATCCGACCACCGCAGAGGAGCTCGTTACCATGCGCGAACCCTGGACGGAAAGTTAACCATGGAATTCGATCTGTGGCAGGCAGGTCTTCTCGTTGCGGTGGGAATAGTTGCAGGGTTTCTCAATGTTATGGCGGGCGGAGGCTCGCTGCTCACCGTACCGGTGATGGTTTTTATGGGATTGCCCGGTCCAGTGGCCAACGGCACCAACCGCATCGCTATCCTGGCGCAGAATATTACCGCCATCGCGACCTTTGCCCGCCGCGGTTTTGGAGATTTTCGACTCAGCCTGACCCTTGCGGCATGTGCCCTGCCTGGCGCTGTGGCAGGCGCATTACTTGGGGTCCAGCTGCAGGGCGTCTGGTTCAATCGCTCGCTCGCACTGATTATGGTGGCCGTTATGCTGGTGATGTACTTCGACAAACGCGCCGCAGAACAGCCTGAAGACTATCAACCCACGCGCAGGCAACTCCTGCATGGTCACCTACTGATGGTAGGAGTGGGCTTCTGGGGCGGATTTATCCAGCTCGGTGTCGGCTTCCTTATCATGCCTGTTCTGAATCGGGTGATGGGCCTAGACCTGGTTAGAACGAACATGCACAAGGTCTTTATCGTTGCACTGTATACGATTGTCGTTCTACTGATATTTGCCAGTCAGATTGAGTTGGTGTGGATGGTCGGCATCGCGCTGGCCGTTGGAAATTCGATAGGCGGCTATTTGGGCGCCCGTTTTACTATTAGCGGGGGCGAACGCATGATCCGAAGGGTGCTAAACTTTGTACTTATTATTTTTATTATTAAGCTACTATTCAACTTCTAGCACGGTGATATCCGGGCACAGTACCATGCCAAGATTCTTTGAAAAATCAAACAACGACAACCGGCTGTATGATTGAAGTTCAATCCCTGACCCGCCTCTACGGCCAAAATGCAGCCGTAGACGACGTTTCCTTCACTATAGGCAACCATGAAATAGTGGGGCTGCTGGGACATAACGGCGCCGGAAAAACCACCATCATGAAGATGCTGAGTGGCTATCTGGAACCCACCCGCGGCAGTATTATTATCGA
>JAPKBI010000283.1 GCA_028823475.1 Halioglobus sp.
CAGGCCCCTGAAATGAATCCTCGTTGTCTGTGCGAATAACCTCGTTACCATTAAACAACTCGAGAATCACAGGCTGCTCGGTGGTGTACTCCATCAAGCGCCACAGGCTGGGAATCGTGGGCTGGTCACTGATGCGGTCCGCATCTCGGCCGATACGGAAGTACACGTCACCCGACGGAGCCACGAGCAACACCAGCGTGCTGCCCGGGTTATAGGTAATCTCGTGATACTTGCGCACGCGAGTCACCATCAACAGCCCATCCGTGTCCAGCGGCACCGCCCGCTCAACAACGGTCGCTGCGTGCAACCAGAGAAATCCGAAAATGTCCTCTACCAGAAAGTCTCCGTCTTCCAGTTCATCGGGTGAGCGCAGGAAGCGATTGGCATCTGGACCATCAACACCCGCCTCGCGTGGTTGATTCTTTATCCAGCCATCAGGGAGCGCCAGTGCGGCAAATTCCTCGCCGGTAATCGTCGGGCTAACCCAGGCACGGAAAGTCCCATCCGGCTGCGGCGCCAAAATCTCGAACCCCCGGGGCTTCTCTTCGTCAGGTTCTGGCCCAGGTCTGCCCGAATTTAGCGGGTTGGCCTGCATAAACAGCACCACATGCGCCGCCATTTCCTCACCAACCTGTTCCTGAATAAAGTGCCCCGCCTCGTAGCGTGTGTGGGGTTGCCCTGCAGCACCGGGTACGTGGGCGATCCACTTGTTCTGGTTAGCTACTGAGCCCAGATTGGGATCATTCTCCCCGCCTATAAACAGGAAAGGCCGCTCAAAACGCCCCAGCGCCTCGTACGCAGGCACGTTTTGCTGTCCGAATCCAGCTGCCATGGAAGGGAAGGCGCGAATACCGCCCCAATAAATTCGCGCTGGAAATGGGGCGTTATAGGCGTCAAACTGCGCCTTGGTCAAATTATTGCCAGTCGAGAGATTGACCATGTCCGCGGCAAACAGATGGGGAGCGCTAGCGGCGAAATTCACCCAGTACTGGAAACCGGTTATCCGGTCATCTGGGCGCTGCGACATATGTTCGATAGTCGACTGAATCGTCTCGTCAAATTCGAATACAGGTATGGTAAAAGGGTTGAAACCCTCTGGGACTAGCGCCAAATCCCCGTTGGCGACCACGATGCGTGCGAACTTTTCAGGGTCGTCGCCCGCCATGCGCAGGCCAATAAGGCTGCCCCAGTCCTGCACGAACAGGGTAATGTCAGACAGACTCAACGCGCTGACGAAAGACTTCATCCACGCGACATGCTGCTCATACTGGTGCGCGCGGGGGTCCACCGGCTTGTCGGATCGCCCCATACCGATATGATCCGGAGCGATGACCCGATAACCCGCTTCTACCAAAACCGGTATCATCTTGCGGTAAAGATAGGACCAAGTGGGCTGACCGTGCAGCATCAGTATCACCTCGCCATCGCGGGGTCCCGCGTCTACGTAGTGGTAGCGCAGGCCCTCCACATCCACGTAGTTAGGGTCGAAGGGATAGCCGGCCAGATTATCGAAACAAGCATCCGGCGTGCGCACAAACTCGATATTGGCTGCGGTGGTGTTGATCTCGATGTCTGCTTCGGGCAGGGCGCAAAGCGCCTGCACTCCCACCTCATTAGTAAAGCCGCCATTGTCTGAGCTGTCACTACAACCTGCTAACGATACAAAAAGTAATGCGCCCATTAAGGTGAATATTGGCTTAATGAGTCGATACATTTCTACCTTCCACTCTACAATTTTATGAGTTTTCCCAGTAATGCCAACACAGCCGGAGGTTAGCTCAATCATGCCTTTTCCATTAGTGTACCCAAGGCAGTAGTCATTGTTCTCGCACACGAATGTACCGAGTAATGACACTTAGCACACAGAATGGCCCCTACACACCCTTTTGTGAAGCGCTACCTTGATCAGTGGTACCAAACAGACCGCCAGCGGTGCGCCGTTTAGTCTGACTAACGCCGCAGCTGTGATATAAAGACCGTATGAGCCTAGCCTACGAACCTTCAGCCCCCAAAGTGGACGAGCTTCCTGCTGTAAGATTTTTTTCGCGCACGCTGTTACTGTGTGTGTACCTGCCGCTATTCCACATTGCATTCGTTCTACTATTCGCAAATCCCGGGTTTGATCGCCTCACTGGGCCGGTTGTACTCCTGCCAATTTTGTCGATTTGGTCATTTACGGCATCGATAGCATTACTGTTGTGGTTATTAGAAAGTGGCTTTATTTCAACTGGTGGTTTAATTCCAACTGATAGCTGTTTGAACTCTACGCAATTTGTCGCGAAGTATTTTTTGGTTTCACTATTTTGCTTGCTAGTGCTTGGCTTGCTTTACCTCAACATATTCACGACATCAAATTTTCAGGAAAATAGGCAGCCTATTGGGCTGTTTATGATAATGACGATCGAAGTATTGCTCTTTGCTGTGATACGCTCAGTACTACAACAGCAGCAATTCGATCACGCTGTAAAAAACAATCTCCGCGCTACCCAAACCCAAATTCTGCGCGCGCAGTTGAAACCGCACTTTCTATTTAATAGCCTCAATCTGATTTCATCAGAGATTGAAAGGGACCCCAAGTTGGCAGTAGAGCTGCTCGATCATCTCTGTGAACTACTACGCGCTGCACTAAGCGCTACCGAAAAACCGCTGATCAGTTTAGGAGAGGAGCTGGATTTACTGCAGCTCTATCTTGAAATTCAACAACGCCGTTTTGGCGAGAGATTACAATATAATATTGAACGCCATGAACCGCACAGCGGATGCCTTTTGCCACCGATGTTACTGCAGCCATTAGTTGAAAACGCGATTAAACATGGAATTTCTCCCTATAAAGGCGGCGGCAAGGTCAGCGTTATGACCGCGACTGAAAACGGGCAGTTACACATTACAATTGACGACAACGGTAGAGGCTTCGATCAAAACGAAATCGACGTTGGCCTCGGTCTTGAGCTTGTTCGAGAGAGCATCAAATTGCTCTATGCGCCCGATATCGATTTGGCAAGCCGCGCCTTCTTGGTGAGATCAATGCCCGGCGAGGGCACAACTGTCACACTGCGCTTGCCCTGCAAAAAATAGTGATGAGCCTGTGAAAGTGGATTCCATGCGAGTGTTAATTGCCGACGATGAGCCAGCTGCGCGGCGCAAACTGAGCAGAATGCTTGGTGCGTTCGCATTTATCGAGATTGTAGCGGAAGCTCCAGATGGAGACGCTGCCCTGCAGCTAATCCGGGAACATCAGCCCGACGTCGCGTTCCTCGATATTGAAATGCCTGAGATGACAGGCATTGAGGTGGCCCAGCGCGCCGCAGCCTCCAATGTGCGCATAGTGTTCGTGACTGCCTATGATCACTTTGCAGTAAAAGCCTTCGAAACGCAGGCTGTAGACTACCTGCTAAAACCCGTAAGTGCTGATCGATTAGCCCATTGCATCGAGCAGATCGAGAAGGGCGCAAGAACGGGAAGGCCTGCGTCAGATCGCGTCGATGCCCATTCACCCGTCACACAACTCACGATTCGTCACGGTGCCGCCGTACGTATTGTCGAACACGATCACATAGCATGGCT
>JAPKBI010000284.1 GCA_028823475.1 Halioglobus sp.
GGGATTGGTGAAGCGATCGCAAAATCGCTGGCTGCTGACGGTTTTACTGTCGTGGGAACTGCTACCAGTGATAGAGGCGCTGAAGCCATTTCCTCTTACCTCGCAGAAGAAAACAATCCCGGGTGCGGCATCAAATTAAATGTCGCCGACCAAGACAGCGTAACGATGGCGGTTAAGGCCATTGCTGAGCAGTTTGAAGCCCCTCTGGTACTGGTTAATAACGCTGGCATTACCCGGGATAATATTTTAATGCGTATGAAGGAAACGGAATGGCAAGATGTTATGGACACCAACCTCAGCGGTCTCTACCGCGTCAGTAAGGCCTGCCTGCGGGGTATGACCAAGGCGCGCTGGGGCCGCATTGTAAACATTACATCGGTAGTTGGCTCTATGGGGAACATAGGCCAAAGTAATTATGCGGCAACAAAAGCTGGTGCAGAGGGATTTTCCCGCGCGCTTGCCCGTGAATTAGGATCTCGTTCTGTCACCGTTAATTGCGTCGCACCGGGCTTTATTGATACAGATATGACTCGGGATCTACCTGAAGCTCAGCGTGACTTGTTGTTACAGCAAATACCCCTTGGGCGACTCGGAAGCACTGCAGAGATTGCCGCTTTGGTAAGCTTTTTGTGTAGTGATATGGCGAGCTATATTACAGGCGAAACAGTGCATATAAATGGCGGCATGCACATGGGATAAATGACTGATAAATATAGGTTAAATATAGGATTATCGACCGTGTTAAAAAAAATTTATTACTCGTTGGAAAAACAGAGTAAACTGTGCGCCCAGACCGTGTAGTTGGGTATGTTTAGAACTAAATATATTAGGAGTGACAGATAAAATGAGTAGCATTGAAGAGCGCGTGAAGAAGATCGTAGCGGAGCAACTTGGCGTCAAAGAAGAAGAGGTGCAAACTGAAGCATCGTTTGTCGAAGACCTTGGCGCAGACTCCCTTGACACCGTTGAATTGGTCATGGCCCTGGAAGAAGAATTTGAAACTGAAATTCCAGATGAAGAAGCGGAAAAAATAACCACTGTGGCTTTGGCGATTGCATACATTAATTCTAATCTGGCTTGATCTGTCGATGCCGTTTCCATGCGAGAAACCGTTTCTATTTAGATAGAGCGGTTTTTCTTTTTTTGCACCTCCCAGAAAGTGCGCTTTAGAGGAGTTACATCTTTGATTGGCAGAAGAGTTGTCGTTACTGGAATGGGGATGGTGAGTCCCGTCGGTCATACGGTGGATGAAACTTGGGGCAATATCTTGGAAGGCAGGAGTGGTGCGGCGCTGATTGAAAGCTTCGATACTTCTGCCTATAGCACCCGATTTAGTGCTAGCGTTAAAAATTTCGATATTTCCCCCTATCTAGCGGAAAAGGAAGCACGAAAGCAGGATGTGTTCGTGCAGTACGGTATGGTGGCAGGGATGCAGGCCATGCAGGACAGTGGGCTTGAGGTGACTGAAGAAAATGCGCCGCGTATCGGCTGCTCTATTGGTTCAGGGATCGGTGGTATCGGTCAGATAGAGAAGAACACTGAAATCATTCGAAGCTCAGGGCCGCGTCGCGTCTCGCCTTTTTTTGTGCCGGGTTCTATCATCAACATGATATCCGGCAATCTTTCAGTGAAATATAATCTCCAAGGACCTAATCTTGCGGTGGTGACGGCATGTACTTCCGGCACACACAATATTGGTTTGGGTGCTCGGTTGATCGCATTGGGCGATGCCGATGCAATGCTGGTTGGCGGCGCTGAAATGGCGACCACGCCTGTTGGTTTAGGCGGCTTCGCCGCGGCTAGAGCCCTTTCCACGCGTAATGATGATCCTGTTAGAGCCTCCCGACCCTGGGACAAGGACCGCGATGGCTTTGTTTTGGGAGATGGGGCCGGCGTGATTATGCTCGAAGAGTATGAATCTGCGAAGGCCAGAGGCGCGAAAATCTATGCTGAACTTCGGGGCTTCGGTATGAGTGGCGATGCTCACCATATGACGCTGCCCCCCGAGAACGGCAGGGGCGCCGCAGCCTCCATGTCCAATGCTATTAAAGACGCGGGTATTGCGCTTGATAAGATTAGTTACATCAACGCCCACGGAACCTCCACTCACGCTGGTGACCTTGCTGAGAGTCGCGGCATCGAGTCCGTATTTGGCAGTATCGCTTCACAAGTGGCGGTGAGCTCAACCAAGTCCATGATAGGCCATTTATTGGGTGCAGCCGGCGCAGTGGAGGCCATTTTTTCCATTTTGGCCCTGCGTGACCAGGTGGCACCGCCGACCATAAATCTTGATCAGCCTGATGAGGGCTGCACCTTGAATTACGTCCCCCATACTGCTCAGGAACGTGTCATCCATAGCACCTTGTCCAATTCTTTCGGATTTGGTGGAACCAATGGATCGTTGCTGTTTTGCAAAGCTGACTGATCGGATTGCCGGTGTCCCAGCGATCTGAGATCTGGCTTGATGGCACATCAACAGTCACGTTGCCGCTACCAGATCGGGGCTTCGACTTTGGTGACGGTGTATTTGAAACCATTCTGATGCACCAAGGAGCGCCGCTCTTTGCAGATTTACATCTAGAACGTCTGTCGCGCGGGTTACAGGCCCTCGCCATTCCTGATTGCATCGCAGCCGCACGGCAGCAGCTGTATAGTGTCGCTAGAACTATCCATTGGCGTTGGGCGGTATTGCGTCTGAGCGTCAGCAGAGGCAGTGGCCAGCGAGGTTACACACCATCCGATAATGCCGTCCCACGGATTCTGATCAGTGTCAGTCAACTCGATCGTGAATGCGGGCAAATGATGGCGGCTGCGACGTTATGTTTCGCCAAGATTCGTCTCGCCACGCAACCTTTTCTCGCTGGGATCAAACACCTTAATCGACTGGAGCAAGTTCTAGCGTCCGCTCAAGTGAAAGCGGCGGGAGTCGACGAGGCCATCGTGCTGGATCAAAGTGGACACCTTATTTCAGTGGTCGCAGGCAACCTGTTCCTAGTACATCAAGGCAAGTTGTTGACCCCGAAACTGGACAATTGCGGAGTCCTAGGCACTCGGCGTAGGCTCGTCATCGAGAGATGGGCTCCCGCTATAGGATTGACGGTTCGCGAGTCCACTCTGACGCTGTCAGACTTACAGGCGGCCGAGGAGGTTTTTTATAGCAATAGCCTCCAAACTGTCCGGCCTATTGCGAGAATTGGCCAACAGAGCTGGAATGCTCACGGAGTGTGTGAGGCAATATTTCAGTGTTATCAGGAAGAGCTAATATGATGCGAAAGCTACTCATATCGATGCTGGCACTGGTGATACTGGTGGCACTAGGTAGCGTAGCTTTCAGAGAATTGCGACAACGGTGGGATGCTCCGCTGCTAATTTCTGAACAGGGATTTGTACTCACGGTCGCACAGGGCGCCTCGTTGCGATCGGTTGCTGATACGTTGCACAATGCTGGCGTTTTAGTGCATCCGCGTTTATTGATACTCTATGGTAGATGGACCGGAATGGACCAAACAATAAAGCGTGGGGAATATCGACTACTTCCAGGATTAACCGCTGAGGCCATGCTA
>JAPKBI010000285.1 GCA_028823475.1 Halioglobus sp.
ATTTTTTATGAGGCGCCCCACCGTATTGATGCCTCATTGCAGTCCATGATTAAGGCATTCGGCGAGACGAGAGAAGCGGTGTTGGCGCGTGAAATCACCAAGCTCTTTGAGACAATCAAACGAGGCTCATTGGCAGAGCTGTCGGAATTTGTCAGCGGTGACAGTAATCAGCAAAGGGGCGAAATAGTTGTGATCGTTGCTGGGAAGCCAAAGGGAGAGCAAGAGTTGGA
Organism: Halioglobus sp.; assembly: GCA_028823475.1. Taxonomy (GTDB): domain Bacteria; phylum Pseudomonadota; class Gammaproteobacteria; order Pseudomonadales; family Halieaceae; genus Marimicrobium. The sequence continues at coordinate 231 of JAPKBI010000285.1, forward strand.
CGCTGATGTCTCGGCGCTGCTTTTACGTTTGTCAGAGGAGTTGCCCGCTAAACGGGCCGCGGCGGTGGTGGCAGACTGCACCGGTTTGCGTAAAAAGCAGTTGTATGACTACCTGCTGGCGATGAAACAGGATCGTGGTGGATAGAGCCTTAGAGAGAGTGGACCATGCATTACTTGCTCTGGACAGCGTCAGAGCGTAGTCTTGCCCGCGAGTCGGTTAGGCGATCGCTTTTCAATCGTGGTTACGCGTTTGGGGGGAGGAAAGTCCGGGCTCCATAGGGCAGAGTGCCAGGTAACGCCTGGGGGGCGAGAGCCTACGGAAAGTGCAACAGAAAGGATACCGCCTGGTTCGCCAGGTAAGGGTGAAAAGGTGCGGTAAGAGCGCACCGCGCGGCTGGCAACAGGCGTGGCGATGGTAAACCCCACTCGGAGCAAGACCAAATAGGAATCCGTTAGCTGCGGCCCGCAGTGGATTCGGGTAGGTCGCTACAGGCAGGTGGTGACACCTGTCGCAGATGAATGATCGTCCACGACAGAACCCGGCTTACCGACCGACTCTTTTAATTCTTGAAAAACGCCTGTCCGACGCGAGTTGGACGGGCAATTTCACTCCTCTGCTGATAGGCAATCTTCAGGTTTCTGCACGCAGTTGGCAATATTCGGTGGTTACGGTCAGGCAATCGGCCTTTTTTATAATCTTTTATTATAAAAATCTGTTCTTTCATAAAAAAAAAGACTTTAACTTAATGTAAATCATTAGAAAGTTAATTTATCGGGCTGTTTTAAAAAGTTATTTTGTTCTTAAATCCTTCTTCGACTTGCCTCATAACACCTCAAAGTTGCTCTAATTACCTGAAATCACAACGTTTTTTCTAGATGGCTCACTTGACAGTGTCTCGTTTGCGGACCTATAGTGTTGATAAGTGGGAAGAAGTGGAACTTTTTGGTTTTTTGTGGGTTTAAAGACCAAAGTTGAGTGGAGAAACTGCCGTGTTTCGCGGAGTACAACATATCAATATGGACGCAAAAGGACGTTTGGCTATGCCAGCGCGCCAGCGCGAGCCATTGCATTCACAATCTGACGGGCAAGTTGTCATTACCATCGATACCCAGGCCGCCTGCCTGGTGATCTATCCGCTTCCTGAGTGGGAGCGCATAGAAAAAGATATCCAGAACTTGCCTGCACTTAAGCCTGCGGTAAAGCGCTTCCAGCGGTTGGTGTTGGGTTATGCCACTGACCTGGAATTGGATGGCAATGGACGCCTGCTGCTGCCCCAACCCCTGCGAGATTATGCACAATTGGACAAGAAATTGGTGCTGGTAGGGCAGGGCAATAAATTGGAATTGTGGTCTGAGGCGTTGTGGTTCGCTCAACGCGACCAAGCGTTGCTGGATTCTGGCCCAGAGGCTGAATTGCCCGCCGAACTAATGTCGCTAACGCTTTAGGTGACGACTATACATCAAACAGTTTTGTTGCATGAGGCTGTTGATGCTGTAGTGACTTTGCCCGATGGTTTTTATGTGGATGGCACCTTTGGTCGTGGCGGACACAGCCGCTACCTGCTGCAAAGCCTCAATAGTAGTGGCCGCGTGTTAGGGGTTGATAAAGATCAGGAGGCGCAGGCGGCGGCTCATGAGCTGGCAGAGAGTGAGCCTCGGTTTCAGTTTTTCCACGGCTCGTTCGCTGAACTTCCTCAGCAACTGAGTGGGATGGGAGTCGACGCCGTCGACGGCATTTTGCTGGACCTTGGGGTTTCCAGCCCACAGTTAGATGACGGAGACAGGGGATTCAGCTTTATGCGTGATGGTCCTCTGGATATGCGTATGGATACTAGTCGTGGAGAAACAGCAGCTCAATGGTTGTCGCGCGCTGATCTGCAGGATATTGCCGGAGTATTGAAAGAGTATGGGGAAGAGCGTTTCGCTCGTCGCATTGCCTCCGCAATAGTTGCCGCAAGAGACGTGTCCCCGATTGAGACCACAAGTCAGTTGGCGCGGTTGGTTAGCGAGGCTCATCCGCGATGGGAAAAACACAAGCACCCCGCTACCCGTTCCTTTCAGGCAATTCGTATCAAAGTCAATCGCGAACTCGAAGATCTGCAGACGTTTCTATCTGTGGCGCTGGACATGTTGCGCGTCGGGGGTCGTCTGGTGGTGATCAGCTTTCACTCTCTGGAGGATCGCTTGGTAAAGCGCTACATGCGTGATATGGCCAGAGGGGATTCACTGCCTCGGGGTGTGCCGGTGACCGATAGTCAACTCAATCGTCGTATGCGTCTGGTGGGCCGGTCGGTCAAGGCCAGTGCCGAAGAGGTGGCAGGTAATGTGCGTGCGCGCAGTGCGGTGATGCGTATCGCGGAAAAAATCAATTGAACCAAGATTTGAATAATAAATAGCGTGGCAAAAGTCGGAATGATAAGTGCACCGTCGATACAGGAAAACCAATCCGACAGCCGGGAGCTGCTTTATCTTAATGCTGCCGCGCTGCTACTGATTATGGTGTCCGCATTTGCCGCTATCCATTCGACGCACGCTTGTCGTGCCCTGTACGCGCAACTTCAGGTGCTGGAATCCGCGCAGTGGTTTTTGCAGGAGGATTATGGGCGCCTCATGCTTGAGCAAAGTATTTGGGCGTCCCATCGACGAGTCGAGAACGTTGCTCGTGAGGAGTTGGGTATGGGGGCGCCGGATCTTGCCGCTTACAAGGTGATAGCGCAATGAGGCAGCAGCAAAAACAGCCGCTATCGCTGTTGCGTTTTTATCTGGTAGTGGGGGTGCTGTGTGTCCTGCTGGCACTTCTGGTGTGGCGAATACTGTCTCTACAAATACTTGATTTGGAGCGCGGTTATACATTTCTGCAGAACCAGGGTGAAATGCGCTCGGTCCGCACGGCGGAAATCCCAGCTTACCGGGGGGTGATTTTGGATCGCCGCGGTGAACCGTTGGCCTTAAGTACTCCGGTAGTGTCGATCTGGGCGAACCCCCAGTTACTGAGGAATTCCGATCGTCTGGGAGAGTTGGCACAGGCATTGGACATGGAGCTGTCCCTGCTACAGGACAAGCTGGCCCGCTACGACAGCAAGCAGTTTATGTATCTCTTGCGCCACCAGGTGCCAGACCATGCTCGAGAGATTCTGGATAAGCGAATAAAAGGCGTTTTCGGTGAGCGCGAATACCGTCGTTTCTATCCTGCAGGTGAGGTTGCGGCGCAGCTGGTGGGATTCACCAACGTTGATGGTCAGGGTATTGCCGGTCTGGAGCTGACGTATAACGAGTGGTTAAAGGGCACGCCGGGCAAGAAAAAATATATCAAGGACCTGCACGGTGAAGT
>JAPKBI010000030.1 GCA_028823475.1 Halioglobus sp.
AATTCAGCTCGCCTTCAGCCAGGTAAACGCCAAAAACGAGCAACCGCGAAGCGCTAGTACGGTGATCGTTGTACTGAGCGAACAGCGCCTTAAAGCCGTCGCCTACGCTACCGGCATTTTCGACCACACTGACAAACTGCACGAAATCGTAAATATCATCTTGATGTGGAACATTGATCGCATAGCTATTCACAAACCACAGGTGGTGAGCGATCACTGCGCAGAATGCGGCAAGCGGCAACCAACGCACGAAAAAATCAGACGTAGGCAGTAGCGTAGAAGACGTCATCAGGCGTTTTTCCAAGCCGGTCGGTTCGACAATTGCCTAGTGCGTCTGATATTCATGTCGAGGATTTTTTTAAACGCTGTCGACAATAGTCTGAACAAAGAGATTGCTTTCATATCTTAGTGGCACTCGCATTCCTGTCGACAATGTACCGATGTGTTTTCCAATATAACGCCTTAGAACTATAGCGCATAGGTAGCCGATATGAACGAATTTTTGTTTTTTATCAACATGTTATAACTAGGCTGGGCCGCCGCTCTCTTTATTTTCATGGCCAAGCGCACCTTACCGTGGTTTTGAGAGAATTATACCAGGGCGTCGTGACGAGATGCGCCTGGCCGCTGCCATCGACATGTTGCATGGTATGTGACCTTTGCCGCAGCCCCGTAATCGCAAAAATCCACCAAATTCAGCCAAGCTGGGGCTAAAACGTTTACATCTGTAATCTTGTGCTAGATTTATAGTGACCGCTAGTCCTGCGCAAGAAATACGCTTCGCAGAGATCCAGCAGTAAAAATTATCCTAAAAACCAAAACAGGGAAGTTATGGCTATGGAACACTCCTTTTTATCTCAACCACGCACGGATGACCCCCTCCCGCCGCCAGAAAAGCTCGGTTATCTTGCCCTTTCTCGCACCACGGACAGAGTGCTACAAATTTTACTCGGTGGGGATCTGGCTCGATTAAGGGCAGATTCTGTAGCGGAATCACTGGGGATGAGCAGCACTACCCTTCGGCGGCGTCTGCGGGCCGATCATACGTGCTACCAGTTCCTACTGGATCGAGCCCGGCAGTACCGCTGCGAGCAGGTTTTGCGCATTAGGTGGCGACCCGGCAAGTGCCTAGCGGAGGAACTCGGCTATCTAGAGGTTAACAGCTTCTACCGTGCCTTCCGCCGCTGGACCGGGTTGAGCTATAGCGAGTACAAGATACGATATGCCCTGTAGGTCTCATGCGGAGATTATACTCTCTGGGTCCAAGTGCTGGATATGCCGAGGGGAGGCACGGTAGGGAGACAACCTCGCTATCGGTATTCTGTCCTAGGTCAGACGTATCCCCGAGGGTTCTTCTCCTGCCAGTGCCAGGCGTCTTCACACATTTTCGCCAAACCACGGGAAGCCTTCCACTGTAAAAGTGCCTGTGCTAATCCGGGGTCGGCCCAACACGTGGCGATATCACCCGGTCGCCGGTCCACAATTTCATAAGGTATAGCTCGGCCGCTGGCGCGCTCAAAGGCGCTCACCATCTCCAGCACCGACACCCCATCGCCGGTTCCCAGATTGATGGTATGCAGGCCAGGTCTGTCGCAAACATAACCCAGCGCTGACACATGCCCTTCCACCAAGTCCATCACATGAATATAGTCGCGAACACCGGTGCCGTCCGGGGTCGCATAGTCCCCTCCAAAAACCCATAGTTTGTCACGCTGTCCTACTGCTACCTGCGCGACAAAAGGCATCAAATTGTTAGGGAAGCCCTGAGGGTCCTCGCCAATAAGGCCGCTTGGATGTGCACCTACTGGGTTAAAATAACGCAGCCGGCCAATACTCCACTCCGGGTTCGCATCCTGCCAGTCCGCCAGAATATCCTCTACCATAAGCTTAGTGCGGCCATAGGGATTAGTCGGCGCAAGCGGAAAGTTCTCTCGAATAGGGACCGAAGCAGGGTCACCATACACCGTCGCCGAGGAGGAAAAGATCATATTCCTAACCCCTGCCTGTTGCATCGCCGCCAGTAGCATGAGCGAGCCCGCTACATTATTATCATAATACTCCAGCGGCTGATCGACCGACTCACCCACCGCCTTTAGACCAGCGAAGTGTAATACGGCAACAATCGTATGGGCCTGGAAAATCCGGTCCAGGCAATGACGGTCTCGAACATCCCCGCGTATAAAGGTCGGTTTCGTGGCACAGATCTTCTGCAAACGCTCTAGTGCTAGCGCACTACCATTGCACAGATTATCCAGTACCACTACTTCATAACCCGCCTCTATCAGCGCGACACAAGCGTGGGTGCCAATATACCCTGCGCCACCTGTCACCAATACAGTACGAGTCATAGAGTTAATCCTGACGGTTGATTTGAGTTAAACATCAAAAGTATAACCGATTGGCGGCGGTGGGAAACCCACAAGCACTCCACCCATACAAATCTCCATTGATTACATGAAATAACGCACAAAACCCTCTATTATGTCTTGATTACGGACTAATGGTAGGACATTGCAATGCACATACTTGTGACCGGCGCGGCCGGGTTTATCGGCTATCATCTCAGTGAGAAATTACTGGCGCGCGGTGACACGGTTACAGGCTTGGACAATCTCAACGATTATTATGAGGTTAGCCTAAAAGAAGCCCGCTTGGATCGGCTGAAGACTCAACCCGCCTTCACTTTCATCCGCGCTGACCTTCAGGACAGGCCAGCCCTAGAGGCATTGTTTACCGAAAATAATTTTGATGCCGTAATCAATCTTGCTGCACAAGCGGGAGTGCGCTATTCGCTGGAAAATCCCCACGCCTATATCGACAGTAACGTTGTGGGGTTTACCCAGATTTTGGAATGCTGCCGCCACCACAAGATAGGGCACCTCGTTTACGCAAGCAGTAGCTCTGTCTATGGCATGAACGCTTCTATGCCGTTCTCAGTACATGACAATGTAGATCATCCGATTTCGCTTTACGCAGCAACCAAAAAAGCTAACGAGTTGATGGCCCACACATATTCACACCTTTATAATCTTCCCACCACAGGCCTGCGGTTTTTCACCGTTTATGGCCCCTGGGGGCGACCCGATATGGCGCTGTTCCTATTTACCAAAGCCATACTCACGGGGGAGCCAATCAAGGTATTTAACAACGGCAAGATGCAGCGGGATTTCACCTATATCGACGACATCGTCGAAGGCATAATTCGGGTCACCGACAAGCCGGCCACCCCCAATCCAGACTGGGATGCGGCATCACCCGACCCTGGTACCAGCAGCGCGCCCTATCGACTCTACAACATTGGTAACAATAATCCAGTATCGCTGATGGACTTCATTGGTGCCATCGAAAAGGCCCTTGGTAAAACGGCAGAGAAGGAGTTCCTGCCTATGCAGCCTGGCGACGTGGCAGCGACCTATGCGGATATTGAGGCACTGATTGAATCCATCGACTACCACCCGCAGACACCGGTGCAGGATGGCATCAACAATTTCATCGCCTGGTACCTAGAACACATGCACAAGGAAAAGCCATGAATGTAGTAATGATTGGTGCGGGCTACGTCGGATTAGTTTCCGGAGCGTGTTTTGCTGAGTTCGGCGCGAATGTCACTTGCCTTGACATAGATGAAGGAAAGGTCGAGGCGTTGAGGAATGGCATAATACCCATCTATGAACCCGGCTTAGATGATCTTGTACTACGCAACGTAAAGGCCGGGCGACTGCAGTTTTCTACCCAGTTTCACGACTGGATTAGCAATGCCGACCTCGTGTTCATCGCCGTCGGCACACCATCACGCAGAGGAGACGGCCACGCTGATTTAAAATATGTTTACGCGGCCGCCGCAGAAATCGCCACGCATTTGCAGGGATATACCGTCATCGTAGATAAGTCTACGGTGCCGGTCGGTACCGCCCGAGAAGTTAAGAGTGTCATTCACAAAGCCAATCCGACCGCAGACTTCGACGTCGCGTCCAACCCCGAATTTTTACGGGAAGGTTCGGCCATTAGCGATTTCATGCGCCCCGACCGGGTGGTGCTGGGGGTAGAGAATGAACGTGCAGCGAACCTATTGCGCGAGCTGTACCGTCCCCTAAACCTGATCGAGGCTCCCATCCTTTTCACCGACCTAGAAAGTGCAGAGATCACTAAGTACGCAGCTAATGCCTTCCTTGCCACAAAAATAAGCTTTATTAATGAAGTTGCGGAATTGTGTGAGAAGACCGGCGCCGACGTACATGCTGTGGCAAAGGGTATAGGACTGGACGGGCGCATTGGTAAAAAGTTTTTACATGCTGGCCCCGGCTATGGCGGATCCTGCTTTCCCAAAGACACTCTGGCGATGATCAGAATGTCACAAGAAGCGGGTGCTTCCAGCCGCATCGTAGAGGCGGTGGTTGCAGTCAACGCCGAGCAGAAATTGCGCATGGTGACAAAAATTGAGAAGGCTTTGGGTGGCAGCGTCAAGAATAAAACCATCGCTGTTCTGGGACTTACCTTTAAACCCGAAACTGACGATATGCGCGATGCCCCCTCGCTCACTATCCTGCCTGCTCTGCTAGAGCAAGGCGCGCGCATCGCCGCTCATGATCCCGAAGGAATGGACGAGGCCCGCAACGAGCTCCCCGATGCCATAGAGTATAGGGAGACCATCGAGGACGTCGTCAAAGGCGCCGACGCAGTTGTTCTGATGACGGAGTGGAATGAATACCGGGGATTAGACCTGAAAAAATTAAAGACCTTGATGAGCGGTGATATTTTCGTCGACCTTAGAAATGTCTATGAAAGGCAACAGATGGAAGCATGCGGATTCAAATATAGCTGCATAGGACGCTAAGCCACCTACCATACGCTAACCTCGCGCAGTAGCCTGGGCAGTACTTAAAAAAACACTAATGCCACGCTTAGTTTCTATGAGGCCGGACGCAATACTTCGCCAAGAGGCATCAATGCCGATGCTAGAGCATTTTCTCAAAGTATTGAATGGCTTTACGCAAACCCTCTTCGAGCTGGATTTTTGGCTCCCAATTCAATTTGGATTTTGCTTCACCGATATTGGGTTGGCGCTGCAGGGGATCGTCACTAGGCAGTGGGTGCAAAACCAGACTGGAACTCGATTGAGTCAGTTCAATTACTTTCTCCGCGAGCTCTTTGATTGTAAACTCACAGGGGTTACCTAAGTTTATCGGTCCGGTGACCTCATCCCCGGTGTCCATCAGCATCACAATACCCTCGATGAGATCATCAACGTAGCAGAAAGAACGCGTTTGGGATCCATCGCCAAATAGCGTAATAGGCTCATTGCGCAGTGCCTGCATAATAAAATTTGACACCACTCTGCCATCATTGGGATGCATGTTAGGGCCATAGGTATTAAAAATACGGGCCACTTTTATCCGCAACTGATGTTGCCTATGATAATCAAAGAAGAGTGTTTCAGCGCAACGCTTACCCTCGTCATAGCAAGAGCGCTGGCCTATGGGATTCACATGCCCCCAATAACCTTCAGGCTGAGGGTGCACTTGTGGGTCACCATACACTTCACTGGTAGACGCTTGGAATATTTTAGCACCCGTACGCTTGGCTAACCCCAGCATATTGATCGCACCGTGCACGCTAGTTTTTGTCGTTTGTACCGGATCGTGCTGGTAATGTATTGGCGAAGCGGGGCACGCGAGATTATAAATTTCGTCCACCTCAACATACAGCGGGAATGTAACGTCATGCCGCATCAATTCAAAATTGGTTTGATCCAACAGGTCAGCAATATTGTCCTTACTGCCGGTAAAAAAATTATCCACACAAATGACGTCATGCCCTTGAGCTACCAATCGCGCGCATAAATGCGAACCCAAAAAACCGGCGCCGCCTGTAACGAGTATTCGCTTTCTAGAATGCATGATATTTTTATTACTTTGATTAAATCCAGTTATTGATAGTAGTAAAATTGCTGTAAGCGGGGAAGCTTTGTTGTATCAATTTACCGGTGTTTTTGACTTTCCAGTACCAACTCGCCCCCCTATGCGTCGACACTGTGACCCAAAAACTGGCCCCTACTTACCAACAGGGCATTTAAAAAGGGCCGCGGGTTACTGCCTGTAGCCTTCAACTGTGCAATTCAAATATATAGCTACTACACTTTTACAGTTGTATAACGCGTCACACCTCAAAGGGATGACGCAGGACAATGGTCTCGACTCGATCAGGACCCGTAGAGATAATATCAATAGGTGCTCCCACGACCTGCTCGATTTTGCGGATATAACTGCGCGCAGCCTCGGGGAGCTCGTCTAACGTTTTCGCTCCCAGGGTTGACTCGCTCCATCCAGGGACCTCTTCGTAGACGGGCACAAGACCCTCGTAATCATCTGAATCCATTGGATTTAGCACTGGATTGCCGTCCTTGCTGGTATAGCCAACACAGATACTGATCGTCTCAAGTCCGTCCAGTACATCCAGTTTGGTGAGACACAAGCCACTGATAGAGTTAATGTTGACAGCAGTGCGCAGGGCCACCGCATCAAACCAACCGCAACGGCGCGGACGGCCGGTAGTCGCACCAAACTCGTGGCCCCTTTTGGCGAGATACTCGCCAGTGGCATCAAATAGTTCAGTGGGGAATGGGCCTGAGCCCACCCGTGTAGTGTAGGCCTTGGTAATACCCAGCACGTAGTCAAGGTAAAGCGGACCAAAACCGGAGCCAGTTGCAGTTCCACCTGCGGTGGTGTTGGAACTCGTCACAAAGGGGTAAGTGCCATGGTCGATATCAAGCAGGGAACCCTGGGCGCCTTCGAACATTATACTGGTTCCAGCCTTACGGTATTCATGGAGAAGGGACGTCACATCATCCATCATTGGCAGTAACTCGCTACCCATCTCCAGCGATTCGGTCAGCACCTTGTCTACATTTAGCGGTTCGACCTGATAATATTTCTCTAGGAAAAAGTTATGGTATTCCATCACGTCGCGCAACTTTCGCGTGAAGCGCTGTTCATCCTGCAGATCGCCTAGGCGCAGCCCTCGTCGGCCGGCCTTGTCCTCATAGGCAGGCCCAATACCGCGGCCAGTGGTGCCAATTTTTTCGTTGCCGCGCTTGGACTCGCGAGCCTGATCGAGAGCGACATGGTAGGGCAGGATCAGTGGGCAGGCGGGTGATATTTTCAGGCGATCGCGCACGGGCACACCTTTGGCCTCCAACTCGCCGATTTCCTTGAGAGCGGCCTCGGGTGACAAAACCACCCCATTGCCGATTAGGCATGCCACATTTTCCCGCAGAATACCTGAAGGAATGAGATGCAATATCGTTTTCTCACCTTCAATGACCAGCGTATGTCCGGCGTTATGCCCGCCCTGAAAGCGCACTACTGCGCCGGCCTGATCGGTTAGCAAATCGACGATCTTGCCCTTGCCTTCATCACCCCACTGGGTGCCCAGCACTACTACATTTTTACTCATTGACTAGGCTCTTGTATTGAATTTGGTTGCGGTTTACGTACGCAGGGCGTAGCCCTACTCGCGGTCTTTTAAGCTTAGGGGCTTTACCTGCCAATGGCCATCGCATTCAACAAGATGGCGGTCACATTGCGGATCCGGCGAACCTGACAGACAGTTGATAACCACCTCTCCTTCAGCTCGCAATTCTCGTACCCGTAAATTCAGCGCTGGATCGTCTGCATTCGGCACACTGATAGCCAGCTGCCTAGCAGAAGTCGTTGGCAGCATTGCCATTAAGGACTTCAGGTCGGTGGCAAAACCGGTTGCCGGTCTGGCTCTGCCAAACACAGCACCCACATCGTTATACCGACCGCCATTCGCAAGCGCCTGGCCACAACCAGCAACATAAGCGGCAAACACCAACCCGGTGTGGTAGTGATAGCCACGCAATTCAGACAAATCAAAGTATATATCCAGCTCGGGCGACTGCTGACGGAGATCGCAGGCGACCTCCTGCAATGCATCGATGCCCATCAGGGCGCCTGGAACTGTGTCAGCAAACAAAGATCGCGCGGCTTCCAGCACGGTCTCGTCTCCGTGTAAATCCACCAGGGCGATAATGCGTGCAGCAATATCGGGCTCTACACCGACAAGGGCAAGATTTAAGTCAGGCACTGACTTGCGCTGTAGTGCGTCAAATACAGTTGCCTCTTGTTCACAACTGAGGCCGGCAGTTGCCAGCACAGCCTCGTAGATGCCCACATGCCCAAGATCCAGAGTGATGTCGCAAAGGCCAGCAGTTTCCAGCGTCGCTAGCATAAGTCGCACAATTTCGACATCAGCCCCAAGGCTATCATCACCGTAGAGCTCAGCGCCCAATTGGATTGGCGACCGCGAAGCCATCAGAGACTTGGGACGCGTGTGTAAAGTAGACCCGGCGTAGCACAAACGGGTAACACCATTCTCTGCCAAGCTGTGGGCATCAATTCGGGCGACCTGAGTGGTTATGTCTGCACGAATCCCCAGAGTGCGACCACTAAATTGGTCTGTAAGCTTGAAGGTAAGCAGGTCGAGATCCTCACCCAAACCCACCAGCAGGGATTCGGTAAACTCCATGAGAGGTGGGATGACCAAGCGGTATCCCCAGCTGCGATACAAGTCCAGCAGAGCACGGCGTAGGTTTTCGACAGCCTCGGCCTGGCCCGGAAGAACCTCTTCCATCCCATCAGGAAGCTGCCAGTGATCTACCCTTGTCATTTTATTTAACAAACCCTAATGCATCAAATACAATATAACGACACCGAACAGCATGCTGCCCAGGCCAACATTGCGGATCATCCGGTCATCCATCTGCTCCACCATTACAAGCATGGTGCGCCAGCGATTTGGGCTGATGAACGGCAGCATTCCTTCGATAATAAATACCAAAGCAATCGCTACCGGAAGTACCTGCCAAAAGTCCACATGCGCTCCTGGCTAAAACAGCTACTTCCCGCCTTTAGGGTCTTTCAGATACCGAAAAAACTCGCTATCGGGCTGCAGTAACATAATGTCGCCGTTGCCCCGAAAAGCATCCTGATAAGCTCTGAGGCTGCGCGTGAAGGAGTAAAACTCGGGATCTTGGGTAAATGCCTCCGCGTAAGTCGCTGTGGCAGTGGCATCACCCTCACCACGAATCAGCTCCGAATCGCGGTAAGCATTGGCCTCCAGCACGGTGACCTCCCGATCAGCCGCCGCACGAATACCCTCTCCCAGCTCCTGTCCTTGAGAGCGGTGCTCGCGCGCCTCTTTCTCTCGCTCAGCGTTCATGCGCCTATAGACCGACTCGGACACATCCGGCGGAAGATCAATCTGCTTCACACGCACATCAACCACTTCGACACCCAGCTCTTGTTGAGCAACAATCGTCATTTCCTCTGTCAGCGTTTGCATTAACTCATCACGCTCACCAGAGACCACTTCCTGAATCGTACGGATGGCAACCTGGTTGCGTAAGCCGTTATTAATCCGCTGTGCCAACAGCGCCATTGCCCTCGATTCTTCACCGTTGGTGGCCGTATAAAACTTCTCCGTGTCAGACACCTTAAACTTCGCGTAGGAGTCCACGATCAACGCTTTCTTTTCCTGCGTAAAAAAGCGCTCAGGCGTTGAATCCACGGTCAAAACCCGACCATCAAATTTTCGCACGTTGTTTACAAAAGGAATTTTTACATGCAGGCCCGGCTCGATATTAGGATTAACCACCTCGCCAAACCGCAACAGGACACCGCGCTCTGTTTCTTTGATCACATACAACGACTTGCTGGCCACTAGCAACACAGACAGCGCAATAAAAATAAATACCACATTACGTCCAGACATGTTTATCGCCCTCCCCTGCGGCCATCGGTCACCGCGGCATCATTGCGCAGCTGCTCGGTGACTGCGTTAGTCAATTCTCGAATGTTGGAGCTGTTCACATCGAACCCGCCCCCGGAGTTGGTGCGCTGGCTACGCTCGGCCAGTTTGTCCAATGGCAGGTACATCATGTTGCTGCCGCCATCGACATCGACCATCACCTTGCTGGTTTCAGAGTACACTTTCTGCACCGCATCGAGATACAGACGTTCGCGAGTCACCGCGGGTGACTTCTGATACTCCGTCAGCAGCTTAGTAAAACGCTCGGCTTCACCCTCTGCATTAGCGATAACCTGTTGTTTATAGGCATTGGCTTCCTCGATCTGACGCTGAGCACCACCGCGAGCCTCAGGGACCACGCCATTGGCATAGGCCTGCGCTTCGTTTTGTACACGCTCCTCATCTTCACGGGCCTTGATCACGTCATCAAACGCGGCTTGGACCTGGGTGGGCGGCTTAGATTCGTCAACCGTCACCTTACTGACTAGTATGCCTGTGTGATACAGGTTGATGTACTCCTGAAGCCGTCGCTGCACATCGACTGCGATCTGCGCACGCCCTTCCGTGAGCACCATGTTCATACTAATCCCACCGACTACATGGCGCAGCGCACTCTGAGCGGCATGCTGCAGCGACCGTTCAGGGTCCCGTACCTTCAGAACAAAATCAACGGGATTGTCGATGACGTATTGCACTGACAGCTGCACTTCAACGATATTTTCGTCTTGGGTAAGCATGATTTCGCGCAAGCTGATGGAGCGAACCTTGGTGACATTCAACAAGGTTACATCATCGATAATAGGCGGATTCCATTGCAATCCGGGCTGCACGGTATCGTAATACTTGCCAAAACGCAGTACGACACCGCGTTGCTGTTGGTCGACCTGATAGACGCCCATGACGGCCCACACCAACAACGCTAAGACCACCAGCACCGCCACCACCGCGCCGGAGAAGGCAGGGCTACTCGCCCCGCTGGATGAGCCACCCCCACTGCCACCGCCGCCGAACAAGCCTTGCAGCTTGGCTTGCAGGTTTTTTAGTACTTCATCCAGATCAGGCGGCCCTTGATTGCTGTTGTTGCCACCCCAGGGATCCTTGGGTTTATTGCTACCACCCGTCGGTTCATTCCAGGCCATAACTCACTCCTAATTTAAACAATGAAAATAGTTTACCAAATTTTTTGCTCAGGGTACGCAGTAGCGGCACTTTGCCGACAACTAAAATAGGGGCTCGGGCCCTTTCTTCATTAACCGATTCCAGTCCGCGCGTGGCAGGTGCACACGCAGACAAGCCACACCGGCATCGTCGTAGTCTTCGCGCTCCACCGCACCCATACTGTAAAATGCAGCACGCAGGCCGCCCTGGCCCGGGTCAAGATACAACTCCTCGGACACCATATCCTGCCCAACCAGCTCAGCGATAGCCTGCAAGAGCAGCTCAATGCCTGCGCCCGTTGCCGCACTCAGCCAGACGCGCTCGGGCCGCCCTTCTGCGTTGCGCTCCAAACGTGGCGCCTGTTCCAGTAAATCCAGCTTGTTGAAAACCTGCAACTGGGGGATTCTCTCTGCGCCAATCTCGGTCAGCACATCCTGTACCTCGGCGATATTACTGTCCCGTTCATCGCTGGCGCCATCGACCACATGCAGCAATAAATCAGCATTCAGTGTTTCTTCGAGTGTTGCCTTGAACGCCTCCACCAGCTTATGGGGTAAATGCGCGATAAAACCCACCGTGTCTGCCAGCACAACAGGGCCTACGTTTTCAAGCTCCAGACGCCGGAGCGTAGGGTCTAACGTCGCAAACAATTGGTCGGCCACGTACACCTTGGATTCAGTCATATAATTAAATAGGGTGGACTTGCCCGCATTGGTATACCCCACGAGCGAAACCGTGGGTATCTCCGCCCTCTTCCGAGAGCGACGACCCTGATCGCGCTGTTTGCGCACTTTTTCCAGCCTAGCAGTGATCGATTTAATGCGCGCACGCAACAGACGACGGTCTGTCTCTAGCTGGGTTTCACCCGGGCCACGCAGACCGATGCCGCCCTTTTGACGCTCTAGGTGCGTCCAACCCCGCACTAAGCGAGTCGCGATATGTTGCAACAGCGCCAGCTCGACCTGCAGCTTGCCTTCATGGGTTCGCGCTCGCTGGGCAAAAATATCCAGAATCAAGCCCGTGCGATCCAATACCCGGCACTCCAGTTCCTGCTCCAAATTCCTCTCTTGGCTTGGGCTGAGCGCATGATTGAACATCACAACCTCAGCACACTGCTCGTCCACTTGCTCCTTGATTTCCGCAAGCTTTCCGCTTCCCACAAAAGTGCGGGCATGAGGCACATCACGGGTACCCATTATGAAAGCGACAGGATCACCGCCTGCAGACAGGACAAGCTCCTCAAACTCACGGGGGTCTTCGCGCTGCGACTCGCTGCCAAGCTTCAGGTGGACGAGGACAGCGCGCTCTCCGGAATCGGGACGGTCAAAGAACAAGCCTACCTCGTCAAGCTCGAATGGGCCGGCAACGAAGACCCTTTAAATATCTGTCGAAAACGCATTTAACTGGCTTCTTCGCCTTCTTCCTCAGGGTGCTGTAGTGGTATACGAACCACTCGGGAAGGCACAACAGTGGAAATCGCATGCTTGTAGACCATCTGGCTGACGGTGTTTTTAAGCAGCACGACAAACTGATCAAAAGACTCAATCTGCCCCTGCAGCTTGATGCCATTAACCAGATAAATTGACACTGGGACGCGTTCCTTACGTAAAATATTCAAATAAGGGTCTTGTAGCGAATGCCCTTTCGACATAACTTACTCCTAATAAGGCTCAAATAGAGCCGAAATGTTATAAAAAAACAACCTCTTACCACCATCAAAAACGTAGGCCTACCGGCTTTGGGGGTAGATAACGGGTCTTAGCTTTAACTGCTTACAGTATAATGCATTCATACCACAGTTATAGTGGGGCCTGAGCAAGATAGTTCAAGGCCAAATCCAACGGTTTCTTTCCTGGCGATAATTGCAAATTTTCAGATAGGCTACTTTGAGCAACTTTACCGGCATGATCGGTGTAAATCCAACCAAGATCCGGCCACTTTCGCAACCAAGTAAGCTGCCGCTTAGCCAGCTGGCGGGTCGCAGCTAACGCATTCTTAACGGCCTCATCAAGCGTACACCCCCCGTCTAGGTACCGCCAAAGCTGCCGGTAACCCACCGCACGCAAGGCCGGAAGCTCATCGTTCAAATCTTGGCGCTGCCAGAGGCTGCGCACCTCATCCAGCAAACCCGCCGCCATCATCAGCTCAAACCGCAGCGCTATCCGCTGATGCAGAGTATCTCGGTCAGCCGGACAAATGGCCAATTGCACGACGCGGTAGCGGTCAAAAGCGCCCGCATTAGCTTTGGCAAGCCCTGAGCCCGCGCCACTTTTATTATGCCACTGCGTCATAGTAATTCCGCTGGTGCGATAGACCTCCAGTGCCCTGCTGAGGCGCTGGGAATGGTTGGGGTGAATGCGTGCCGCAGACAGCGGATCCACTGCTGCCAGTTCTTTATGAATGGTGGCCCACCCGTGCAATGCAGCTTGGGCGGCTATCTCGGCGCGAATAGAAGGTTCCGCCCCCGGCATCTCATCCAGCCCCTCCAAAAAGGCCTTAAAATAGAGCATGGTACCGCCCACCAGCAGAGGCGTCTTACCCCGAGCGATGATATCGGCCGCTAATCGCTCGGCATCCACCACAAAGTCCGCTGCAGAGTACGGCTGGGCTGGATCACGAATATTCACCAGGTGATGAGGATAATCAGGTTTTGCGCTACCGATATCCAGGCCGCGATAGACCAGGGCAGAATCGACGCTGACCAATTCACAGTCCAACTGCCGAGCCAATTCAATGGCTAGATCGGTCTTGCCCGAAGCCGTAGGGCCCATAAGACAGATCAATAGGGGGTTTTCCGATGTCACCCTTGCCTCAGCGACCGCGTAAAAACAGTTTATCCAATTCGTCTAGACCCATTTGAATCCAGGTGGGTCGACCATGGTTACATTGGCCGGATCGCTCAGTTTCTTCCATGTCCCGCAACAGGGCGTTCATCTCTGGAAGGGTAAGACGACGGTTCGCGCGCACAGAACCATGGCAGGCCATGGTAGAAAGAATCTCATCCATATGGGCCTCAATACGCTCTGAGCTACCAAATTCAATCAGGTCTGCCAGCACATCGCGCAACAACTGTTCCACATTGGAGTCCCTCAGGACCACCGGAATTTGCCGAATCATCAGGACCTCCTCTCCCCCTGCCTCAACCGACAAACCCAAACGCTGGAACAATTCGCTATGGTGTTGTGCCACCTGCACTTCGCGTTGACTGACAGCCACAGACTGCGGGACTAACAG
The DNA here is from genome assembly GCA_028823475.1 of Halioglobus sp. GTDB lineage: Bacteria > Pseudomonadota > Gammaproteobacteria > Pseudomonadales > Halieaceae > Marimicrobium. Next base: position 14,221 of record JAPKBI010000030.1, read on the forward strand.
GGGCTGACTGCGGATGCCCTCCTCATCACGGGCCGACTTGAGACGCTCATACGTGATGCGCTCATGCGCAGCGTGCATGTCGACTAGCACCATACCGTGTGCATTTTCGGCCAAAATATAGACACCCTTTAATTGCGCCAGAGCGTAGCCCAGCGGCGGGGCCTCCTCATCCGAATCCACTGCAGGTAGGCCATGCAAGCGCGCATAGCCAC
>JAPKBI010000286.1 GCA_028823475.1 Halioglobus sp.
GAAAAATGCAGCGCCTGAAGCGCCCGCTAGGACCCTCCCGCCAATTCAATATGCTCGGCGCGGCTTCTGGCATGCCGTTCGCGGGCGCGATGTCAGTCGGCGACATCGATTACCTAGTGCAGACTTACTTCGATGCAGCCGCACTAATGAAAGCAACCGGTTTCGATGCGGTGGAAATTCATTTCAGCCACGGCTATGGCATTAGCCAGTTCATTAGCCCCAAAACGAACCGACGCACCGACAACTATGGCGGTAGTTTGGCAAACCGTATGCGGCTTCCCCTGCGTGTAATGGACGCTGTGCGCAAGGCCGTTGGGGGTGACTTTCCTATTCTTGGTAAAATAGGCCTTACAGATGGCATCAAGGATGGGCTGCACATCGATGAGGCCATAGAGGTCGCCGCCATGCTAGACGCAAGCGGAATTGACGCTCTGATCTGTTCCGGCGGCACCAGCAGTTTTAACCCAATGCTGTATTTTCGTGGTGAGACATTAGAGAAGGGTTTGATCGAGGTAGAAAAAAATCCTATTATGAAACTGGGCCTGAAGCTTATTGGATCCAGAATGTTCCAGCGCTATCCCTATGAAGAGTTATACTTTCTTGACGACGCCAAGCGTGTGCGTGATCGCGTCAACTGTCAGATGGTTTACATAGGTGGCTGTACCGACATTGCCAGTATAGAAAAAGTTATGGGCGAAGGGTTTGATTTCATCCAGCTGGGCCGCCCTCTGATCAAGGATCCCGCCTTCGTTAACCATGCAATGGCCGACCGCAACTATAAAAATGGCTGCATCCATTGCAACCGCTGCGCCAGCCTGATCGAGGCACCCGGCGGTATCTACTGTCCTCTAAATTTGGAAGAGGCATCTGCATAACATTATGCACGCTGGTCCACTGACACCTGATAGCAACGTATCTAGTGCTGGCCCCTTTTTGTCGATTCAACATTCGATCAATCCAGTCTAGCCGAGTAGACCAAGAACGTCGCTGCATCGCGCAACGAGGTGTAGAATCAGCGAATAATAGATCAGGAGAATTTCATTGGACGTGCAACTGTCAGACTTACCTCAAGGTCCCTTAAGAGGCATTCGCGTCATCGACATCACTTCGATGATTACAGGGCCATTATGTAGCCAGCAACTAGGCGACCTAGGCGCTGATGTCATCAAGATCGAACCCACCCACGGCGAGGTTGCACGGTGGATGGCTCCACCACAGAAAGCGGGTCTAACCGGTTTCTATACCCAGATGAATCGCAATAAGCGCAGCCTGACGGTGGACCTTAAAAATCCTGAAGGAATCGCCATTATTAAAAAACTGGTGGGGAGCGCAGATATATTGGTTGAGAACTTTCGTGGCGGAGTACCTGACCGCCTGGGTATTGGCTACGAAGACTTACGTCTTGTTAATGATAAGTTAATTTTTGTATCCATTACGGGCTTCGGCCCGACCGGCCCTTATTCACACAAACCCGCCTATGATCCGCTCGCACAGGGTCTGGTCGGCATGATGCATATTCAGGGCATGCCTTTTGGCGGAAAACCACAACTCATCCAATCGGCTATTGTCGACAAGACTACGGCGACGACGGCCGCCGGGGTCGCTATGGCAGCCCTCTATGCGCGCGATCGTCCAGGCGGCACAGGCAAGGGACAACGTGTCGATGTGCCTATGATCGATGCCTGGGCTGCCAACTCCCTTGCCGACATGATGCCAGTGGATAGTTTCATGCCCAACGACATGCAGGACCCTGTCCCCCTTGCTGTACTGCGCACCTTTGAAACCAGTGATGGTTTTGTTGTGGGGATGGCCCTGCAGGACAACCATTTCCAAAATTTTTGCACCGCATTGGAGTGTACTGAACTGCTGGAACGGGAAGGCATGCGCAACGTCGGCGAGCGTATTAGTGATTTTGGTCCATGGTTGGATGCCATAGGTGAAGTGATGACGCGGTTTACCACCGAAGATTTGCTATCAAGACTGGATGCGTCAGGCGTACCCTTCGGCCCGGTCAAGACCGTACGCGAATTTGCAGAGGACCCACAGGCCAAACACAACCGTACTATTTTTGACGTCGAGCACCCCGAGGCGGGAACCCTGCGTTACGTGCGTTATCCAGGGCATTTATCCGAAACACCTGCCGCCATCTACCGCCACCCTCCCCGTTTGGGAGAGCATACTAGGGAAGTACTGCAGGAGGCAGGATATAGCCCCTCGGAGATTGATCGCCTTGTGCAGGAAAATATAGTCGGCACCTACTGAGCAAACACCTTGTTCGTGTTCACCTGTAGCAGGCTGCCAATATCGGCAGTCCCTCGTCGGCGAGTTACTCGATTCAGCTGACTGCGTATCACAAAGGCTACATACCGACGAGATAGGGTGGCGAATCAAACGGCCCCTTGTTCTAATCGGTAATATTGTCTTTAATAGGCGCATGAATATAGGTACGAAAATTATCCGTAGAATCACCCTCACATTGGTAGCGCTTTTACTGTCTTTTTGCGCACTTGCGGACAGCGACTACCCTCCCCAGGTCAAATCCGTCGTAGAACAGCGATGCATGGTGTGCCATGGGTGTTACGACGCCCCCTGCCAGCTAAAAATGGATGCCTGGGGCGGCGTACAAAGAGGTGCGAGTAAGGAAATCGTCTACGACGGCACCCGGATCACCGACGCTGTTCCTACTCGCTTGTTTGAGGATGCTCAGACAGTTGAGCAGTGGCGTCAAAAAGGGTTTTATCCTGTATTAAACGAGGAAACGCCGGACCAAGGCCTACTCGCCCGCATGCTGGCACTAAAACAACAGCACCCGCTGCCTAGTGGGAAACAACTGCCAGATACCATTACACTGGGCATGGATCGCAAGCAACAGTGCACCAAGCCTGAAGACTTCAATACGTTCGCCGATAAATACCCACTGTGGGGTATGCCCTATGGGCTGCCAGGACTCAACGAAGAAGAACATACCACTGTCACCCAATGGCTGAACGATGGCGCATTAGGTGTACCAATGATGTCACCCTCAGCGGCAGAATTAGATGCCGTGCAACGCTGGGAGGCATTTTTCAACGGTGAGAGCTTGAAACAGCGCCTAACGGCGCGTTATATGTATGAGCACTTGTTCATAGGCGATCTGTATTTTTCTGATCTTGAATCGACGGGCCTCTATTACAAGTTGGTACGTTCGCGCACACCAACAGGACAACCCATTGAGATTATCGCTACCCGGCGCCCCTATAATAGTCCGGGTGAAGCGAGGTTCTACTATCGATTGCAACAACTGCGCTCTGTAGCACTTGCCAAGCGGCATATGCCCTACGCATTAAACGCGCAACGTATGCAGCGCTGGCAGTCGTTATTTTTCGATCCGAACTACGAAGTGACTACGCTGCCGCCTTATGGTGTCGATGTCGCCATCAATCCCTTTATCGCCTATCGGGAATTGCCGCAAACTGCCCGCTACAAGTTTATGCTGGATGAAGCCCAGTTCACTATTATGGGGTACATCAAAGGGCCGGTATGTCGCGGCCAAGTAGCTTTAAATGTGA
>JAPKBI010000287.1 GCA_028823475.1 Halioglobus sp.
ACGGCGGGACCCAGTAGCCCCGACAGATTTGCTTCTAGCCGCGCGCGCAGGCGCCGCAGAGCATAGGGCCTGGTCTCCGAGGACGAAAATTGTAGTTCACTTAGCGCTCTTTCGACTTCCGATTTTGCAGTGTTTTCTCCCAGAGACAATGCGAGACTCTGGCTGAATTCTGCAGGGCTATAGACGGACAATATCCGACGGGTAGGTCGGGCGAGGTCGTCCATAGAGCAAATCTCCGCGGCAATTTTTTCCTCGTCTGAGCTCCTTCTGGTCACAAGCGAAATGACAATGAACAAGGCGGTATTGATTCCCAATGAAACCAGAGCAGTAGCTGTCGACAACTTAGTGCTGTGCCCTAGCACCATGGAGTAGAGCGCGGTGAGTAGTTCAGGATTTTGTCCGCCGAACAGCGGTAACAGCATTGAGAAGAACCAGATGCCCAGTCCGCCGCTGAGACCAACGAGGAGGCCGGTGCGGTTGGCTCGGGGCCAATAGGGAGTAGCAATGATGCCTGGCAGAAACTGCAGTGTGCCAATGAACGCCACCAACGCCAGCTGCGAGAGGCTTTGCCGGCCGTTTAGTGTCGTAAAAAAGATATACCCGGCCAGAATAAGAATCGTAATTAGACCCCGGCGCAGCCATTTGAGCTGAACATAGATATCTTGTCTTCGATTGATTTGCAGCGGACTAAAAGGCAGCACCAGGTGATTGAGACACATGTTGGACAGTGCCAGTGTCGTGATGATAATTGTGGCACTAGAGGCTGATAGGCCAGCTACAAAGGCGGCGGTACTGATCGCACCGGACTGCAAGGCCATGCCAATAGCCAGCCCAGTGTAGTCCATCGGTAATTCATGGCCCAGCTTGACCCCCGCCCAGGTCACCGGAAGAATGGGCAGACTCAGTAACAGCAAATAGAGCGGAAGTCCCCAAGTGGCAATGCGCAAGCCGCGGCTGTCGTTGTTTTCGGCAAAAGCCATATGAAAGATATGGGGCATACACACTGCGCCCGCGAAAAATATCAGCAACAGGGCGCGGGCATCGTCGCCTTGGATAGGCTGGGCCAGCTGGTTGCTCATCTGCGGGTTTTCAAGTAACCACTGTTCCAACCCCGCAATACCCCCGAATACGGTGTAAACCGCTGCGAGGAAAAGAATCAACATAGCACTTAACTTGACTAGCGATTCAAACGCGATGGCCGTCACTAAACCGGTGTTACGGTGCTGAGATGATACGTGGCGAGTACCGAACAGGATGGAAAATACTGTGATGATGACGCAAAAAAGAAATGCCAATAGGTTATTTCCATTTCCACTGAACGACTCGGTCACACTCTCACCAGCAAGGATATGGATGCTCTCGGATACTGCCTGAATTTGGAGCGCGAGCAGCGGAAGCAGCGTGATGCACATAGCAACGGTCACCGCAGACCCGACCCAAGGGCTGCGAAAACGGAACGTCAGGACGTCTGCCAGAGAAGCGAGTTGATAGACCCTGCACAGTCGCAAGAGAGGCATCAACAGGACGAGAGGCAATACAAACATTAAGACCACGCCAAGGTAGTACAGTAAAAAGTTGTAGCCGAACTGGTGGGCCATGGCGATCACGCCATTGCTGGCCATTGCTCCAGCGAATACACCCAGAGAAAGGACGTAGACGGCGGGGTGATGGGTAATGCGTTTCGGGATGATGCCGCGGTCGGCCAAATAAGCCACTGCAAACAAGCCGGTAAGATAGGCAATAATAACCAGCAGTATTTGACTGAGGCTAAAGATCATCTGGGTATCTCTTGCGCTGGTTCCAGTAGGCTGCTGCCACGATCAAAAGCCACAACTGGTAGGGCCGGTACCAGGCGACTTCTGAGCTGACCACCCAACTCTCGATCGCGGGAAAAAAAATCAGCACAACGCCGACAGTCAGTAACAGGGAGCGGTTGATATACATGATCCAAGTTCCCCCATTAGTAGCCGTTACTGTATTGATGAAAATATTGTTGAAACGCTGTCTGGCATTGGATACTACTGAAGCGACTGCTGTGCGTAAAGTTCATGCACTGAGGCCAATGCTGGCTGCAGGGATGCACGACACGGCTGGCACCTGCTCGAGTGACCAGTTCTCGATAGCGTAGGTTAGCAATTGTTCGACGCTCGCCAGCGCCGCAGGAGGCTCGCATTGGTGCAGGAAGCGCAAGGCACAAAGCAGGTTGCTGTGAGCCATGCTGTTGTCCAGTGCCGGCGCGTAGTTCTGTTTGCTAAATTTTTGTCCCTGCCGAGTTGTTATGACAGGAAGGTGGCAATAGCGGGGAGTAGGGTAATCCAAGCGTTGCTGCAGAAAGATCTGGCGTGGTGTTGAGTCGAGCAGGTCCGACCCGCGCACGACATGGGTGATACCCTGCTCGGCATCGTCGACGACCACTGCTAGCTGATAGGCATACAGTTCGTCCTTTCGTTTTATCACGAAATCTTTCAGAGATTGGCTCAGCAATGTGTGCTCTGGCCCTTGCAGTCTATCTGTGAACAGAATGTCCTGTTCACAAGGAACGCTTATTCTGATGGCAGCAGGGCCGGATATTTTTGTCTGAGATGTTCGGCAATCGCCCTGACAGGCGCCGCTTGTGCTCAGTGTTGCGCGGGTGCAGTCACAGGGAAAAAGGTTGCCGTGATCCGCTAGATGAGTGAGTGCAGCGGCGTATGCTGAGGTCCGTGTACTCTGGTACAGGATATTTTCGTCCCAGTGCAAGCCGTGACATTGCAGGCTGTGGAGGATGCTGTCGGCGGCGCCTAGTTCCTCGCGGGGTGGGTCAATGTCTTCCATGCGGACCAGCCAACTGCCAGAGCAGTGACGAGCGTCTAGATAGCTTGCCAGGGCAGCAATCAGGGAGCCTAGGTGCAGCGGGCCAGTGGGCGAGGGCGCAAAACGCCCTCGGTACTGTATGCTGGAGCGGGGCACCGTTAGCGCCCGCAGGGTTTAGCCCATTTCCTGTTTTTCTTTGATCTCGGCCAGCGTCTTGCAATCGATACATTGGGTCGCAGTCGGTCTGGCTTCGAGACGCTTGATGCCTATATCCACGCCACAGGCCTCACAGTATCCGTAGTCGTCAATATCAATGAGTTCCATCGTGGAGTCGATCTTCTTGATCAGCTTGCGCTCTCTGTCTCGTGTGCGCAATTCCAGACTGAATTCTTCTTCCTGAGTGGCTCGATCGGCTGGATCAGGGAAGTTGGCAGCTTCATCTTTCATATGGTTTACAGTGCGATCCACTTCTTGCATCAAATCGCTCTTCCAATTCAGCAAAATCGTCTTAAAATGCGCGCGCTGTTGCTCATTCATGTACTTTTCGCCCCGTTTCGGTTTGTAGGGCTCGAAGTTGTTGAACTCAAGGCCGGCTGAGTTCTTGGGCGCTTTGGGTTTTTTGACCGTTTTAGTGGCAGTGGCGGGCTTAGCGGGTTTGACTTTTTTAGTCGCAGCGGCGGCTTTAGCCGGTTTGACTGTTTTAGTCGCAGCGGCGGCCTTAGCGGGTTTGACCGCTTTAGTC
>JAPKBI010000288.1 GCA_028823475.1 Halioglobus sp.
TGACTCTGCAGAAGCAGGAGTCACTAAAATCAAAAGAACATAAAGAAGAACACTTATTCTCTTCATTTTTTTCCAATTTTTGGTGAATGTTAAGTGTTACGACGAATGCCTGCCTTTTAGATCACCATTACCAACTTATTGAGAGTGAGCCCCTGTTTTTCCCAATGGGAAAAATAAGACAATTTTGATTCCGTATATTTTTAACTCTCTGGCAAGCATGCCCGTTTTTTCAGCCAGTGCCTTGGTTCTAATCCACCGGTTGCGGTAGCTTTTCGCCTGGCCATTACTAAGGTGAATGGCATGCAGCATGGCGTCACCCATAAACCAATGGTGATTTGGGCCCGGGTTAACAGGGTTTGGGCCTGCACGCAAAAGAGTGCCTTGCAGATCCTCTGGAATCGTGCCGATAACCTCTAATTGATCCATGACTCCCTTTTTCTGTGAAGTTGGGAAAAAGAGGCGGAGGGGTGCTGCGGGGCCGGAGATGCTAGCTGGACTGAGGCAGAATCCACGGCAGCGCTCCATGAAGAAAGCCCTTAAACTGTCCTCGCTGCAAGAAAGTTTCACTGAGCATGATCTCAGGGCTAAAACGAGCAGTGATCTAGATTCTGACATTGATGCTCAGAAGTTACTTCAACATGCCAGCGTTGCAACTACTCGAAAGCACTACCGCCGTAAGGGATCAATTACTGCTCCAGCTGATGGATTCTCAGTAATACCTACCAAGAAATAAGCCGTAAAAAAGTGCGCTAATTTTTCTAATAGAGCACCTTAATTGGCTATTCTATGGGGTAGATTCCCTATCTATGGGGTAGATGCCCCTTAATAAAAAATGTTGGGGCCTTTAAAAATGGTCCGCCCAGAGAGATTCGAACTCCCGACACCCAGGTTCGAAGCCTGGTGCTCTATCCAGCTGAGCTATGGGCGGCTCAATGGAGGCGAGTATAGTGAAAAGCTGGTGCAGTGGCCACTAGGGGTTTCACTTTACTCTCTATCTCTTCCCGCTTGCCAATCAGCGGTTATCATCCGCAAGTCAAATAACGAGACTAATCGTTGAACGTCAGTATCGTTGCTATGATGTGTTTGCTGCCCACGTGGCTGGTGTGTGTGAGGCTTTATCTAGCGACTGCAGAGGAAGCTAAAAATGTTTTTTGCTCATCACGGTCTGGAGTGAATGCACTTAGAGGTAATGTCGAATCGCCGGATAGTGAACCGGGCTAGTCTCTAGTGGGTATGTTCCAGTATTGTTATTCGCTCGCTCCCTTCCAGCAGGGGTGCCAACTCTGAAGTGACGTTCTTTCTTTCTGGGGAATATAGCCAGGACTCCCAGTGTTCAAGGCTCTCCCACTTCGACATGATAATTCTTCGACCGGGGTCAAGCTTGTCTTTAAGAGACTCGCCCGCGATACAACCTGGCGCTCGGACAACCTGGCTAATAGTGCGTTTCACCGTGCAGTCGTAATAATGCTCTAATCCTTGGGCGATCCGACGTTCTATAAGTACCCTGATCATGGCCGTATAAGTCGCAGTAAGCTGGACGAAAGATTATACTCACGTGGCGAGACCCTACAAGTTTAGGTACGTATTTACGGTTAAAATCGGCCCATAATCGGTCCAATTGAAAATATTTGCAGGTAATACTGCAATTTAACTTGGTGCAGAATTCGAATGAAACTCGAAGCTGACGTAGACATCGACGCCACTGGCCTTCGCTGCCCGGAACCTCTTATGGTGGTGCGTAATAAGCTAATGGATATGTCGGCGGGCCAGGTCATGAAGATCACTGCAACCGACCCTTCGACCTCCTGGGATTTGCCGAATTTCTGCAAATTCCTAAGCCACGAAATGGTCCATCAGGAAACCGAGGGTGAGATCTATCTTTACTGGATAAAGAAGGGGTAGGCCTCCAGGTCATGTCATTAACCGTCCATTACTATTTCGCTTATGGCAGTAACATGAATTCTGACAGGGTTCGGCAGCGCAAAATGTCGTTCGAGTCAGCAGGTTCGGGGAATCTGTTTGGCTATTCGCTCAGGTTTAATAAGCGGTCTGTGAAGTATCCTGGCGCCGCTGCAGCCAATGTGGTGGCATCGGCCAAAGGGGTCACCGAGGGAGTGGTTTATCGGCTGGTTGAGCCAGTGCAGATCGAAATGATGGATCCCTACGAAGGCTATCCTGTTCGGTATCGCCGAACCGCGCTGCCGATTATAACCAAGGCGGGTAATGTTGATGCGTGGGTATACATTGCTAATGAAGATCATGTCGCAGAAGGCTTGGCTCCTGCACGGTGGTATTTAAATCACTTGCTGGAGGGGAGGGATTACCTTTCAGATTCTTATTTCGAGTCTCTTTCTCAGACAAAGTGTTTAGATGATTCAGATCTCGAGCCTGCTTGATGCTCGCTGAGCAGATTTGTGAAACTTTTAATCGATGCTTCGCGCAATCTCAGGTCAAGCTGGTAGGTGGAGCTTCCGAGCCCCTTTATGAACCTGGTGAGCAGGAGTCCTGTATTTATTTTCGAGAGGATTATGCGTCAAGTGCCCTGCATGAGATAGCTCACTGGTGTATCGCGGGTGCCGACCGTCGTCAGCAACCTGATTATGGCTATTGGTACCGCGATAAGCGTGACGTAAAGCAGCAACGCACCTTTGAATCCGTCGAAGTTAAACCTCAAGCGCTGGAGTGGGTTTTTAGTGTGGCTGCGGGGATAGATTTTCGGGTGAGCTGTGACAATTTTGATGCAAGTACACTCAATATGGCAGGGTTCAGCGCCGAGGTGCATGCCGTAGTTATTGCCTTGCTAGATGGCTTGCCGCCCCGTGGAGAGAGATTCATTCACGCTCTTGTTGCGCAAACGGGCAATCAGCAGGCGCTTACAAACGTTACCTACAGAGAGCCGCCAAAATGAATGACGCCAGTTCCGAGGCCATCCCGGATAGCTACAGTACAGACCCGGGGTTTGATCCGGCAGAGGACCATACGGGTCCCTTTTACTACAGCGAGACTCTTAAAGGTTTCGACTGTTTGTTTTTACCAAAGTCAAAGAACTGTAACGTCAACGGGCTCGTGCACGGTGGCGTGTTGATGACATTTGCGGATTTTTCACTGTGTATGGCTGCAACCAATCATTACAGAGAAGAGAGCTGTTCTACCATCAGCTTTAGTTCAGAGTTTGTATCAGCCGCATCCAAAGGAGAGCTGATTCGTTGCTTGCCAAAAGTTATCAGAAAGACAGGTTCGCTGGTGTTCGTTAGTGGTGAGCTCGAAAGTAATGGTGAGGTGGTGATGACCTTTAGCGCGGTAGTTAAAAGGTTGCGAGACCGGTGACGGAACCCTTATATCTGGTTGATGCTTCGATCTACATTTTTAGGGCTTACTTTTCCATCCCCCATACCTTCGTTGATAACAAGGGAGATCCGGTTAATGCCGTGTATGGCTACACCAATTTTATGCTTGAACTGCTGGAGAAGCGCCCGAAATACATATCCTTTGCGTTCGATGAAAGCCTAAACACCTGTTATCGCAATGATAT
>JAPKBI010000289.1 GCA_028823475.1 Halioglobus sp.
TTTCAGGACCCCATGACCTGCCTCAACCCCTACATGACCGTTGGCGATCAGTTGATGGAGCCACTGCTGTATCACAAAAAAGTATCCCGCACCGCAGCCCGCCAGCGCGCACTGGAACTGCTGCAAGAAGTTGGCATTCGAGAGTGTGCCTCCGTCATCGACCACTATCCACACCAGTTCTCCGGCGGGATGCGCCAGAGGGTCATGATCGCTATGGCACTGATCAATGAACCGAAGCTGTTGATCGCAGACGAGCCGACCACAGCTTTAGATGTCACCATACAAGCGCAAATTCTGGAACTGCTCGCGGACCTACAAAAACAGCGCGAGATTGGCATTGTCTTTATCAGTCACGATCTAGCAGTGATCGCCGACATCGCAGATCAGATTGTCGTCATGCAAAAAGGCAAGGTGGTAGAAAGTGGAAGCTGCCAAGATATCTTCCATAACGCCCAGCATCCTTACACCCAAAAACTGTTAGAGGCCATTCCAAGGGGTGGCAAGAAAGGTAGTTTGCCCGCCTCAGAACCACTGCTTCAGATTCGAAATTTGTGTACCTGGTTTCAACAGGGTAGCGCGCCGGTCAAGGCCGTTGACGATGTGAGTTTCGATATCTATCGCGGTGAAGTTCTGGGTCTGGTAGGAGAGTCAGGCAGTGGAAAATCCACCATCGGACGCTCAATTTTGCACCTCATTAAAACCACCTCCGGGCAGGTTATCTTTGATGGAATAGACGTTACTGCATTACGCCCCCGAGACCTTAAAAGTCTGCGGCGCAGAATGCAGTTTATTTTTCAGGACCCATTCGCCTCACTGAATCCACGTATGACAGTGTATGAGACGCTGGCTGAACCACTTTTACTACACGGCATCGAAAGTCGAAGTACCGTCGCAGCTAGCGTGCTACGCCTAATGGACGACGTGGGCCTGGCTCGCGCCTTCGCGCGCAAGTACCCTCACGAATTTTCCGGTGGCCAGCGCCAGCGCATTGCTATTGGCCGCGCTCTGGCCACACGTCCGGAATTTGTAGTGGCCGACGAACCGGTTTCAGCGTTAGACGTTACCATTCAGGCGCAGATACTAGAGCTCATGCGAGAACTAGGACGAGAGTACGGGCTAACCATGCTCTTTATCTCGCATGACTTGGCAGTAGTGCGTCAACTCGCCGACCGCATTGTAGTGCTGCAGGCCGGAAAAGTAGTTGAGCAAGCCAGTACCCGAGATTTATTTGCACAGCCACAGAAGGCGTACACTCGCCAATTGTTACAATCAATTCCTGGCCGCGCCCTATTAAAGAGTGATGTTGCTCGTGGTTGATTGCAGTGATTACGCCTGCTGCCGCAAAAGTAAGATAAGCTGCCCTGACTAAGGGTAAATCAGCACGAAAAAGATAAGATCCCCACAGAGGAGTTCCATGCTAGATATTGTTGCCAACTCACCCACCGCAGTCGACCCGGTCGTGCATGCCATCCAACAGTCGGTTGCACCGGCTTTCTTGCTCACCGGGATCGGTGCATTATTGTCTGTCCTGACCAATCGCCTTGCGCGCGTTGTCGATCGCTTTCGCGCGCTCAATACCAAGCAAAATGAAAAAAGCCTCGGCTTTCGCTCAGAAATGCTAACGTTAGGGCGGCGCGCACGATTCATTCATTGGGCTATTAGCTGCTGCACGGTTGCTGCATTACTAATTTGTATCGTTATCGCCGCACTATTTATTGGGTCAACGGCCGATGCTGCTACGTCTGATGCGATTGCGGTTTTATTTATTAGCGCGATGTTTGGCGTGATCTCCGGCCTTTTATGCTTTTTGGCCGAGATCTCTTTGGCCACTGGAGTGATTGACGTGCCGACCGAAGACTAGGTTTTATTCGATTGCGGGTGTTTGGCGAACAATTCTGTCGGCGGACAATACAACACCCAAAAGTATCGATTCTTATACTCTAAACAGACAACTTTAATTCAGTCAGCATATGCTATCACCTATACTTAGAGATGGTGGCACTGGGCCAGCATTGTGACCTTGTTAAATAGTAATTGAGAACGCAAGTCGGCCACACCAGCCCTCTTTGGAGACGAGACGCTCATGAGTTATGACTATGATCCTGAATTGGCATCCCTGCTGGAATTTTTACCGGATGTCTCATTGGGCATCAGCGAGCCCGTTAAAGCACGTGCCGGTTTTTTGGAGCTGGTCGCACAGCTTAACGCGGACATCGACCAACACGGCGTTGTGATCGATAACCGCACTATTGAAGGCGCGATGAACGCGCCAGATGTGAGGATACGCATCTACTCGCCGGAGAAGTTGGAGCAGGCAGTGCCGGCAATACTGCATATTCATGGTGGGGGCTTTGTTATCGGCGACCTAGACAGTGAGTTGGGGACCTGTGTTGCCCTGTGTCGCAACCTAGGTGCCGTCGTGATCTCAGTCGACTATCGACTGGCGCCAGAGACACCGTATCCTGGACCGCTAGAGGATTGTTACCGCGCACTCGAGTGGTTAAGCACCAACAGCACACAACTGACCATAGACCCCACGCGAATCGCCGTTTTCGGGCAAAGTGCGGGTGGTGGGCTTGCTGCAGCAACCTGCCTACTGGCCAGAGATCGCAAAGGCCCGACAATCTGTTTTCAGTACTTAGGGATACCTGAGTTGGACGATCGTTTACAAACACCCAGCATGCAGCGTTTTGTCGATACGCCCATGTGGAACCGGCCAAACGCTGAGCTGAGCTGGGACTTTTATCTGGGCGATCAGTACCAGCGCGGTGCGGATGATGTGCCCTGCCATGCCGCGCCGGCTCGCGCGGAGGATCTTGCAGGCCTGCCATCGGCCTACATCAGTACAATGGAATTCGATCCGCTGCGCGATGAAGGTGTACAGTACGCTCTAAAATTGATGCAAGCGGGCGTCGCCACTGAATTACACAGTTTCCCCGGCACCTTCCACGGTTCCGCGCTTTTCTCCACTGCCAAGGTGAGTCAGCGCGAGTCGGCAGAAATGTTTGCCGTCCTGAAGCGTGCATTGCGCATTGAGCACTGAAAAAAAACCATAACCCACTAATACTTGGAGATACCATGACCACCGATGCACTGCGCCACCAGCCACTTATGCCTGATCTACTTATCGATGGCCTCAATCGCTACAACGACGAGCCATGCTTGTTCCTCGGCGATAAAATCGCCACTTACAAGGATGTGCGCGAAAGCGCCAGCCAAATGGTGCAAGTGCTGCAGTCCAAAGGCCTTGGCGTAGGAAGCAGAATTGCCATCATTTCTACCAACCGGCCTGAGGTGCTATCAAATATCGCCGCGATGCAGCTCAACGGTTGTATTGGCACTCCTCTGCATCCACTGGGTTCATTGGATGACCATGCATATGTCCTGGAAGCCGCCGAGGTAGAGACACTTATTTTTGATCCCTCCGTGTTTACGGAACTCGCGGAGGCGCTCAAACAGCGCGTGCCAACATTGAAAAACCTACTGGGTTTTGGCCCTAATGAAGTAGGTGACGATTATCTGGCGTTGGCT
>JAPKBI010000290.1 GCA_028823475.1 Halioglobus sp.
TCGATGAGTACGTGTCGGAGTTTCCCCAATGTGATCCTCGCTATGCGGGCAAAGCGTATCGACACGGATGGTATACCTCTCCTGATGGTGAATTGAAGAGTACGCTGGAAGACAATGGTTACTTCTATAATACTATCGGCCACTTTGATCATCAGACCGGCGCCGTAGATCGCTACTCTTGCGGACAGGCGATGCCATCGGAAGCGATCTTTGTGCCTGCTCATGAGGGTGCGGCTGAAGGTGAAGGGTACCTGCTGTCCGTTGTCACCAGCTTCGAAACCAGAACGAGTAGCCTGTATATCTTCAACGCCCTTAAGTTGGCTGATGGGCCGTTGGCGAAAGTCCATCTGTCGCATAGCGTGCCGGCAGGTTTTCATGGTTCATGGCGCCAAGACGACTGAGAAAGGTGGCTTCATTGCACGCCCGCCAGCACTGGCTCGCATTGTTTACGAGATAAACTAGAGGACATTGAGCGATGAAGCCATGGCCAGACAATGCATTTTTGCAGGGCTATTATGAGCCGCTCACGGCAGAATGCTCCGCACCAGACCTGATCGTAGAGGGTGAAATACCGAGGGACCTGAACGGAACATTTTACCGTAACGGTCCGAATCCCCAAATGCCACCGAAGAATGAATACCATTTCTTTACCGGCGACGGCATGGTTCATGCATTTACATTTAATAATGGCAAGGTCAGCCACAAAAATCGTTGGGCCCGCACTGAGCGTTTTAGAATTGAACAGCGCACCGGTGAATCTCTGTTCAGTGGCATGAACCCGCTGGAAACGCCAGAGGAATACCTGGATTTTGTGCTGACGGACAAAGAGGGTGTCGCGAACACCTCGGTCGTCTGCCACGGTAACCGGATGTTACTGCTGGAAGAGGGCCATCTGCCGTTTGAGATGGATCCGGATACACTGGATTCGTATGGATCATGGAGCTTCTATGGCAAGTTGAATACCACCATGTCGGCGCACCCAAAAGTCGATCCGGTTACCGGAGAACTGCTTTTTCATGCCTATATGGCGACGGGTCCGTTTAGTGATGATATGGGCTTTTATCGCGTGAACAAGGAGGGGCACATGACGGAGTCTCATGTGTTCAAGGCGCCTTACTCAGCCATGGTGCATGATTTTGTGGTGACCGAACACTATATTATATTTCCTGTGATGCCCATCACGGGTGATCTGGATCGGGCAATGGAAGGCAAGCCGCCCTTTGCCTGGGAGCCTGAGGTTGGCACGCGGGTCGGTATCATGCCGCGCAACGGTACACCGGCGGATATGCAGTGGATTGAGGGTGATGCGTGTTACGTGTTCCACTTTATCAATGGCCAAGATAAAGACGGTGTGATCACTATTGAAGCCTGTCATTTCGATTCGCCGCCCCTGTTTCCGATGGCCGACGGCACGCCTACGCCAGCCAATATTCACCCATCAATCGCACGATGGACGATTGACCTGAATCACGACAGCCCGCGCGTGAAGATGGAATATCTGGCAGATCATGGCGCGGAATTTCCTGTGATAGATCCGCGCTACGCTATGCGCGACTACACCCATGTTTGGTATACGTCATCTGATCACACAATTCCGGCGCAGATTCCCGGTAGTGATGTCGTGTATAACGCTATTGTTCACTTCAACGTAAAGACGCTCAACATAGACACCTATGCGTTTGAGGCGGGGTATGTTTCGGAGCCTATGTTTGTGCCGCGCAATGCATCCAGTGTTGAGGGCGATGGTTATGTGCTCACTTGCGTTTACGACATTACGAGCAATACTAGTGCGCTTTGTGTGTTTGATGCGCAGAACATCGCGGCAGGACCGGTTGGCAGGGCAAAGGTTTCTCATAGAGTGCCGGTTTGCTTTCACGGCACCTGGAAATCTACCGGCTAGGGTGTCTGTCCCCCGGTAAGATGCACTCTGCTATCAATAGCCTCTGGACATATCAACAACGTTGAGCATGCGTTCTCCCGCAACATAGCGTCGCAGATTCTCAACGGCGATAACGGTTTGTCGCCGGTTTGCATCGGCGCCAGTGGCAGAGACATGTGGCGTGATAATGACATTCGGTAAATGCCAAAGTGGGTTGCCTGCGGGCAGGGGTTCAGGGTCGGTTACATCCAGTCCTGCACCGAACAGTTTGCCTGATTCTAATGCGGAAATAAGGTCGCTGGTTACTGTGTTTTTACCTCGTCCGACCGACAGAAAGATTGCGCCGGGTTTTACTGCATCAAAGAATACCTTGTTGAATACGCCAGTTGTTTCAGGTGTTAGAGGAAGGGCGTTGGCAATCACGTCAGCTGTTGCCGCCATGCTGTGAAGCTCATCTGCTAAGCCAACGTACTCCACATAATCAGGTCCTTCCTGAGATGACCTGCGTGTCGCAATCACGCGCATACCGAGACCGTGTGCACGCCATGCAATCTCGGTGCCGATGCCACCAAGCCCGACGACCAGTAGGGTCTTGCCTTTCAGTTCGCCAAAGGTGACACCAGCAGAAAGCTCACGCTGCCATTTTCCTTCACCTTGCGCCCGTTGGTAAGCGGGGAGGTTATGCGTCAGGGCCATTAGCATTGCAATAGTATGCTCTGCGATAGCGGGTCCGGACAAACGCTTGTTGTTGGTAAATACGATGTCCTCAAGTTGTGTATCGCTTGCCCCTTTACAGTATTCCATGCCCACGCTGTAGTTATGTACCCAGAGCAAGCGCGCATCAGCATTTTTAAGCATAGGAGGGGTACAGAAACCGATCACGCCATCGGTGCCGATGAGTAACTCCGGCGCAGGTACAAAACTGCCTGAGCGGTCAAAAACCAGCTCCACATCGCCTGCTGCTTTTTGTAATTCTGTCTCAAAATTATCTGAGGTGGACACTAAAGCCGGGATAAGCATCACCACTACTCGCTTAGGGTTCCAGCCAGCGTGTTCGGCGATCGGATTGGTGGACTCGGTAAGATACAGTTCTTCAATCAGCGTCTGTGCGGCGGGGGACGCTGCTTCACTGTGTGCAAGCGAGGGAACGAAAAGCATCGTTAGGATAGTTAACAGGCGTCCTGCGCTACACAGTATCATGGGGTGTGCCTCTGGTTAGAATAGTCTAGCTTAGATCAGATCAGTTGTTGAATGGATGTTAGTCCGTTTAGCCCGACTCAAGGCCGCTGATAATGGCGGCTATACTCATTGATCCACTGGCGGAGCGGCGTTAGTCGATCAAAATAGCAGTCTCAGGCACTACAATGGTAGCAGTACCCTCCAATAGTGCGCCTCTGTCATCGTGCTCCAGGCGGACGCTGCAATCGGCCAGCCATACACCTTGCTCCTCGCGGAGTAAGCTGATTTCGCCTCGGGCGACGACCCGTTCGCCATCGAGGACTACTTGTGGAAAACGCATGACAATACGGCGCAGACACTCGGCCCCGCCCCAAGCCTGTAGCATGTTGATGACATAAGAAAGACCTAAAGGTCCTTGATTGATTGTCCGCTTGCCAAGCCCAAGCGGCAGACCGTCCACTGCATTACGAT
>JAPKBI010000291.1 GCA_028823475.1 Halioglobus sp.
CTGGCGCAGTTGAGGCAGGATTATCCGCAACATTGTTGCGGTACAGATGATGATGCGGTGGTCGTGCCTGCGCCTGCTGGAGCGCCGGTGCTGCAAAGCTTGGATGTCCTGCGCCAGATGGTGTCCGATCCTTGGCAGATGGGGCGCATCACGGCTAATCATGCGCTCAGTGATCTTTATGCCTGTGGTGTTAGGCCCCTATCTGCTTTGGCAGCAGTGATACTGCCTTATGCCAGTAGTACGCTGTTGCAGCGGGAACTGCAGCTGCTGCTGGGCGGCGCCTTGCACGAGTTTGCCGCCGTGGACTGCCAGTTGAACGGCGGACACAGTATGCAGGGGCCGGAGCTCAGTCTCGGCTTTACCGTAAACGGTGTGCCAATGGCGCCTAACGGGGCACTATTGACCAAGACGGGTGCCTCGCCGGGCGACCAACTGATATTGACTAAGCCTATAGGCACAGGGGTTTTGTTTGCGGGGCATATGCAGCTGGCTGCAGACGGGCGTGATGTGAGTGCGGCGATATCTTCCATGCTACAGGGGAACGGTGCGGCGGCAGAGTTGGCACTGGCGCATGGCGCTACTGCCTGCACAGATATTACCGGTTTCGGGCTGCTGGGACATTTACTGGAAATGCTGGCGCAGGAGCATGCCGCGCGTTTGGATTTGTCAGCCCTGCCACTCCTCAATGGCGCGATTGAGCAGATTCGTGCTGGAACTGTGAGCACTATGCATGTGTCAAATGTGCGTGCTAACGAGCGCTTCTTGGAGCACACCGGATTACAAGACGACGCGCGCAGACAGCTGTTGTTCGACCCCCAAACCAGCGGCGGGTTACTGATCGCGATTCCTGCCCGCTGCGCGCTGGCATTGTGTGCCGCGTTACAAAGCAGTGGCTATAGCGAGGCTCGGATAATGGGTGAGGTAGTGGCACTGAACCCCAAGAGCCCGGCCCTCGTCCAGCTTCAATCTTCGTTCCAGTAGTGGGCCATTTTAAGATAGAGAAAAGAGGCCGTCCACGTAATAAGCACTAACCCGGTTAGGGCTTCCAACCCTGCGAGAAAACGCAGATCACCGTGAGGCACAATATCGCCAAAACCTAACGTGGTGTAGGAGGTGAAAGAAAAGTACACGGAGTCCACCAGACTGCCGCTGTAGTTTCCCTCCAGATGACCCCAGCCCTGTGCTTTGTTCATCCAATAGAATGCAAGTCCAAAAACCCATATCTCAAAGATGTGTGCAGTAACGGCTAAAATCACGCCCAATACGATCCGCAAGCGGTGGTGCATAGGAAGCCTGGGGGTAAGACGATTAATCCGGTAGAGACACTCATAGTGGCCGGTGACGACGATGCCAACAAGGAGCATATTAACCAGATAAATGACCACCATTTTACAAGTACAGACCATTAAGGCGAGTATGAATAATGCTGTTGGCTTCGCTCATGATACGGTCGATTAGCGCCTGTACAGAGGGAACATCGTGGATTAACCCGGCGACCATCCCGCACGACCAAGCGCCTTCATCGTGCTTGCCTTCAATCATAACCTTGGGATAAACACCCGCGACCTCGTCAATAATGTCTTCAAACTTTAGGTCTGCACCCAGCGTCCGTTCTTTTTCCAGCAAGCGCTCTACGGCGGGGTTGTTCAGCACGCGTTCTGTGTTTCGCAGCGGCCGCATAACAAGACGCGTATCCAGTTCACTCGCGACGACGATAGCTTGCTTAACGTTATCGTGCACGGGCGCTTCTTGCGTGGCGATAAAGCGAGTGCCCATGTTGATGCCATCTGCTCCCATCGCCAGCGCGCCTACTAGGCTGCGTCCGTCAGCCATGCCGCCAGAAGCCACAAAGGGTATGCTTAGCTCATCAGCTGCGCGGGGCAGCAAAATAAAGTTGGGAATATCGTCTTCACCTGGGTGCCCGCCGCATTCAAACCCATCGACAGAAGCTGCGTCGCAGCCAATCGCCTGGGCTTTCAGTGCATGGCGCACCGCGGTACATTTATGGATCACCTTGATGCCAGCCTCTTTTAACATGGGCAGATACTGCGCAGGGTTGTTGCCCGCGGTTTCAACGATCTTCACGCCGCCATCGATAATGGCTTGAAACAGTCCGGGGTAGTCAGGTGGAGTAAGCGTCGGCAGGAAAGTGATATTCACGGCGAAGGGTTTATCTGTCATACCGCGACAGCGCTTAATTTCTGCCGCGAGTTTTTCCGGCGTACCCTGCGTCAATCCCGTAATGATACCAAGGCCACCCGCATTGGAGACTGCAGCCGCGAGCTCTGCCAGACCGACAAAGTGCATGCCGCCCTGAATGATCGGATATTCAATGTCAAACAGTTCAGTGATTTTAGTTTTCATAGGATTGTGCCCTAACAATGAGATTTATGCTGACATCGCTGTCACCGTGTCTATTGAAAATCACGCCTTCAATGACCCCCGTTCAAACCCTATTACGCATAGCATTTTAAACGGGGATGCAGACATTAAAACAAGTCGCTGGTCGACGCAAGCCGATTAAAAACAGGAAAACACGGGCTCTAAAAACCGACGCTAATCCGTTTTTCATCTTGCCGTCTTTAGCCCTATTTTGACCAGAGGCCGGCAGAGGCGCGTGACGCAGGTCGATCCTGTCTGTAAGCTAGCCGGTAAGCGAAGGACGCCCACCAGGACAACACACAGGAGCTATTTGTTATGACGGATGCAGCCGCTTACGAACCCCCCAAAATTTGGCAGTGGGATCCCAACAACGGTCAGGCGTTTAGCAATATTAACCGTCCGACGGCGGGTGCCCAGCAAGACAAGGACTTGCAGGTAGGAAAACACCCGCTGCAGCTCTATTCACTAGGCACACCCAACGGAGTAAAAGTCACCGTTATGCTCGAGGAATTGCTGGCCAAGGGTCACGCGGGTGCCGAGTACGATGCATGGCTGGTCAATATTGGTGACGGTTCTCAGTTTGACAGCGGTTTTGTCAGTGCGAACCCCAATTCTAAAATTCCGGCGCTGATGGACCACAGTACGACGAAGCCCACTCGGGTGTTCGAGTCCGGTGCGATTTTGCTCTACCTAGCAGAAAAGTTTGGTGAGTTTGTGCCGACAGATCCATCTGATCGAGCGGAATGCTTGTCGTGGCTGTTCTGGCAGATGGGCGCGACGCCGCTGCTCGGTGGCGGCTTCGGTCATTTTTATGCGTATGCGCCAATAAAAATTCAATATGCCATTGACCGCTATGCGATGGAAGCGAAGCGTCAGCTTGACCTGCTCGATAAGAATTTGGCCGAACGTCAGTATATTTGTGGCGACGATTACACTATTGCCGATATGGCCATTTGGGCCTGGTACGGTGCAGTGGTGCAAAACAAAGCCTATCAAGCGGCAGAATTTTTGCAAACTCAGACGTACACGAACCTGATTCGCTGGGTCGACGAGGTGGGAGCGCGCCCCGCCGTTCAGCGTGGCCAAATGGTGAATCGGCCTTACGGCCATAAGTCACGACAGTTGCTAGAGCGGCACGACGC
>JAPKBI010000031.1 GCA_028823475.1 Halioglobus sp.
CCCGCACCCTCTTCTACATTCAGATGGCTAACGGCGCCGTCCTCAACAATCATGGCAAAGCGCTGGCTGCGCATGCCCATGCCAAATCCATTGCCATCCAATTCCAAGCCAAGTGCTGCCGCAAAGTCTCCGTTGCCGTCCGCCAGCATTAACAGTGCTTCTGCATTTTGGGCTTTACCCCAGGCGCCCATTACGAAACCATCATTTACCGACATACAGACGATGGTGTCTACGCCTTTGGCTTTGATCTTGTCAGCGTTTACTACGTACCCGGGTAGGTGAGTGATACTGCAGCCGGGCGTGAACGCTCCCGGCACGGCGAACAACAGCACTTTTTTCCCGGCGAAAATCTCATCAGTAGTGATATCGGTCGGTCCTTTTTCGCCCATGGTCTTCATTGTACAGGCGGGAATCTTGTCTCCAGTCTTGATGGTCATGTTACGCTCCACGATAGATGTATTGGTTCAAGTGAGCAGGAATGATACCAGATGTCAGGTGAAATACACTGTCTCCTGTGCAAGGGAGTCGAAATAACGTCTTACTTTATGGACAGGGATCGCTCCTATTTATGTTGCAGTATCTGCTCGCTGGTGTTCGTGCCGCCCGCCGAGTATGTGTCCCGGTGTGCCGAGAAAGCTGAGTATGAATTACATCAAAATGAAATTGACGACCTCGGTTATCGAAAGTTCCTGTCGCGATTGATGTCTCCCCTCATCGAGCGGCTATCCCCAGGCGCCCATGGCCTGGATTTCGGTTGCGGCCCGGGGCCGGCACTGGCGCATATGTTGCGAGAAATTGGATTTGAAGTGTCTCTCTACGACAGTTTCTTCGTCCCCGATGAAGGCGCATTGGACGCGGAGTATGATTTTATTTGCGCCACTGAGGTGGTCGAACACCTGCATCGTCCCGCACAGGAGCTGGAACGTTTATGGTCTTTGCTGCGTCCGGGTGGCTGGATGGGCATCATGACCAAGTTAGTCCTTGACCGCACTGCGTTTGCCAGTTGGCACTATAAGAATGACCCCACGCATGTGTGTTTTTATAGTGTGGACACGTGGCGTTGGTGGGCACGGAATCATGATGCCAGTTTGGAAATCATTGGGGCAGACGTCATCTTGCTCCAGAGAGCGTCCTAACTGCCCCCCGCCAGCATCTCGACATAAGTATCTTCGCACTCGCGGTAAAAACTGAGCTCATCATCACCAAGATAGGGCGCGACCATGGTTAGCAGCTGTAATACCCCTTGGTGAATAGTGACCTGTGGTGAGCGATTGTCATGCAGCAGGGCTTCGTAGTTGAACCAGAACGTCAGATTCAACGTCATATTGTCGACCAGTCCGAGTAACTGCTGATCTCTAGCATCAATGACGTCCTGTTGCAGGAGTGTCTGACAAATCGCGTAAAGAGCAGCACGTTTCAATTGAATCAGCCGTTTGAAGCCACGCTTGATGCTGGAATAGCGTTGCAGGATGTTGTCGAGATTGTGGTACAAAAAACGGTATTGATACATCTCCTCCATAACGACATAAAGATAGTACCAATTGTCTTCCGCGCTGCCACGCCCAGTGCTTAGAGGGCGCTCTATTGGAGCCTTTAGAGTATGACTCATGCCTAGCTCGTATTGCTGGAATAGCTCGGCAATGATCTGATCTTTACCTTTGAAGTGGTAATAGAGGTTGCCGGGGCTGATATCCATTTCATTGGCAATGTCTATAGTCGTAGTGTCGGCCTCGCCCTCCTCATTAAACAGCGCGAGGCTAGTGTGGAGAATGCGGTCCCTGGTTTTCATCCTAGGCAGGTATCATACTTTGCGTTTTTTTGCGGCGACTTTGGCGCGAGGCGCGGTTTTTTTGCGGGCCCCTCCCCTAGCGGGAGATACAGTGGCGACGGTGTTTTTGGACCGGGTAGCGACCTTGCCTGTGGAGTTGCTATTGCTGCGCTGCGCTGCAAGCGCCTTGCTGAGTCGGTCTACTTTCCTGGTGAGCTGGTCGACTTTTTTGTGTAGGGCTGCCAAGTCTTCGATGCGGGCTGGGCGCTGATTATGAAAATTTTCGCGGACTCGGTTGATTCGCTCTTCCACCGAGTGTCGGGCTGCGACGGTGCTACCCTTTGCATCCTCTTCCAGAGCGGTGCCGGCTCTCACCAAATCAAGAAACAGTTTTGGTGGCTCAAGTGCTTTTTCCAATCTTCCTTGTGCGTCCTCCACGGCTTTGCCGTAGGCACCCAAACCCGCGAGCCATATATTTTTGGCGATTTCACTGGCTTTGTCTGTGACCTTACTTTTTTCATCATCCATGTCATATGCCTTTTTAGCGACTGGCGTTTGGCTGCTAGGTTAATGTATTTAATCGACCCATTAAAACAGATTAACAGACAAAAAAAAGGGGCCACAGAGTGACCCCAAAAAATCCTCATAGACAGAGGTAATCAGTTCTGGATGGAGTGCCGTTTAGGCAGCCGATTTGAAGCGTACAGATCCCTTCAATTCTTCAAAGCGTGCTTTGGCTTTTTTCAGTTGAGTTTGCAGAGCTTTGCGATCAGTTAGACTTTCCAGCTCCAATTTAGGCAGGTCGATGTCGTCAATAGCGACTTTAGCAACCTTCTCTAACTTTGCGCCACGCGTGACCAGTTCCATGTAGGCTTTGTCAGCTTTTTTACGGCGCACTTTCAGCTCTTTTTGCAAGCTGCCGAGCTGTTCCTGTGCTTGCTCGTAAGCCTTACCGTAGAAGCCAAGGCTAGCCAGAAAAACATTGCGGCCAGTTTCTTGGGCGTTAGTAACAAAATCCGGTGCGGATTTTTTTGCGGTGGCGCGTTTGGCGGCCGGTTTTTTTGTGGCGACAGACTTACGTTTTGCGACAGGCTTGCTCTTTGCAACAGGCTTACGCTTGGCAGCGGGTTTACGAGCGGCTTTCGTTGCTGTTTTCTTTGCTTCGGCCATGATTCAGCTCCTTGGGAGGGATAAAAAAATTTAATGGCCGTTGCCAGCCGTTGGAAAGCAGAATACGGAAGAAAATTAGAATAAACATACTAACGAAAGTCATTTTTTTTACGTTTAGCGTCGTCGCCTCTCTAGGCGGCCAAACAACAGTGCCTTGCATAAAGGCTCACCGAGCAGTGAGCCTTTTGCAATTTATGACTTATAGGCGGGACTTGGGCCCTGCTGCGGTGATGTCCTGCGACACCTGAAACTTCTTAATGTTTTCCTCAAACAGGGCGGCTAATTTGCTCGCCTGTTCGTCATAGACCGCTGCACTACCCCAGCCTGTGCGTGGGTCGACGTATTTGGCGTCGACGCCCGGGATTTCGGTTGGGAAATGCAGGTTGATAATGTCCAAATGGTCGGTGGGGGCATTTAACAACACACCGCTCTGGCAAGCCTGAACGACCGCGCGGGTAACTGGGATGGGAAAACGTGACCCTGTTCCGCCAGGCGCACCTGACCCACCTACCCAGCCGGTATTGACCAGATAGACATGGCTGTCGAAATCGTCGATGCGCTTCATCAGTAATTCGGCGTAGTCACTGGCCGGTCGCGGCATGAATGGAGCACCGAAGCAGGTGG
Source organism: Halioglobus sp. (assembly GCA_028823475.1). Lineage (GTDB taxonomy): Bacteria > Pseudomonadota > Gammaproteobacteria > Pseudomonadales > Halieaceae > Marimicrobium. Next base: position 3,563 of record JAPKBI010000031.1, read on the forward strand.
AAAAAGTCGGGTGTATGCCCGCTTCAGCGCCCAGTTCAGTGGAGCCCACTCTGGCGGTATAGCCACTGAGGAAGTGGAATGCTGCGGCTTCCTTGGACAATATTGAGACTGGGGGTAACACTCCGGAGACATCACATGTCAGGAAGATCACGCACTTTGGCTCGCCGCCACTGTTGGTGTCAGTGCGTTTTTCGACATGCTCCAGCGGGTAACAGCAGCGGCCGTTCTCCGTGAGGCTCGTGTCGCAATAGTCGGCAAGACGGCTGTCATCTACGACGACATTTTCGACAATGGCGCCAAACCTAATAGCGTCCCAAATCACTGGCTCATTCTTTTGACTCAAGTCAATGGTTTTGGCGTAGCAACCCCCTTCAAGGTTGAAAACTGAGCCCTTGGCCCAGCCGTGTTCGTCATCACCTATCAGGTAGCGATCCGGGTCGGCGGAGAGTGTGGTTTTGCCCGTTCCAGATAGACCAAAGAATAGAGTGGTGTCGCCATCTTCGCCCACATTGGCACTGCAGTGCATGGGCATAACATCTTTTTCAGGTAATAAGAAATTTTGCACCGAGAACATGGATTTTTTCATTTCGCCGGCATAGCGCATGCCAGCAAGCAGTACCTTGCGCTGGGCGAAATTAATGATAACAACGCCATCGGAGTTGGTGCCATCGCGCTCAGGGTCACATTCGAAACTAGCGACGTTGAGAATATTCCATTCGGGCTTTCGGCCGGCATTATAGGTCTTGGGGCGGATAAACATATTGCGCCCAAACAGAGACTGCCAAGCGGTTTCTGTTGTGACTTTCACGGGCAGGTAGTGATCGCTGTGCTCGCCCACATGAAGGTGGGTAATGAATTTCTCACGAACCTCCAAATGTGACTGCACACGATCCCACAGAGCGTCAAACTTGTCGCTGTCGAAGGGCCGATTGACGCTGCCCCAGTCGATGCTGTCTGCGGTGCTGGGTTCTTTGACCACAAATCGGTCAGCAGGTGAGCGGCCTGTGCGTCTTCCTGTTGTCACCAGCAGAGCGCCAGTATTGGTCAATATTCCCTCTCCGCGCTTTAGTGATTCTTCAATCAGCTTGGAAGGTGCCAGGTTGGTGTGCTCCTGGGCGGTATGGGTATCTACAGTCATTGTTCGTCCTGTCAGTATGCAGCGCTAGCCGGGTCGAGCCTTTGCGCCAATTATCGGGCCCTAGCTGGAGCCCGATTATGTCAGAATCGTCGCGTTATGCGAAATATATTGGGCATAATTTCAGCGAATTCCGCCTAGTAAGCGCTCAGTGTAAGATTTTTGCCTCATCGTCTCCTAAAATATTGGCGAGGTCACTGCGGCTATATTGGTAGTGCTGGTTGCAAAATTCACAGTCCATGGTGATGCTGCCCAGTTCTTCTAATAACTCTTCGATGTCGGCGGGATTTAAAGTGAGTAAGGCCTTGTGGGTGCGCTCGCGGGAGCAGCTGCAGTGAAAACTGACATCAGAAGGTTCAAATAGGCGCACACGGTCTTCATGGTAGAGTTGGTAGAGCAACTGTTCACTCTCAACTTGGCGTAGCTCACAGTCCGTCACGGTGGACGCCAGTGAATAGACGTGCTCCCACTGTTGCGCTCGCTCGTCATCGTCAGTGGTGATGAGTGCAGGCAGCTGCTGTAATAGCAGGCCTGCTGCCCGGTGCCCATCGGCTGCCAGCCAGACGCGGGTGTTCAATTGCTCGGACCGTTTAAAGTAGCCATCCAGGCTGTTGGACAGCGAACCTTGCTCGAGCGGGACGATACCCTGATAACGCTGGCCATGGGTCGGATCGATGGTGATTGCTAGTTGGCCGTCCTTAAGCAACTGATCATTGCTATCGGAAGTAGCCTGGCTCGCTCCCCGGGCAATACCGCGCACGCGCAAGCGGTGGTCGCATTCCACCATCAGCAGCGGTATCTCGCCTTCTGATCGCACCTGCAAAATCAATGTCCCCTCGAACTTGAGATTGGTGCTCAACAGCACTGCGGCGGCCAGAAATTCGCCCAGTAGACGACTCACGGCTAAGGGATACTGGTGGATGGCGATTATTTCGCGATACGCCGAGTCGAGGTGGACGATTTCGCCACGGATATCCGCATCCTGAAATAAGAAGCGCCGTATTCCATCACTGCTCGGCGGTATTTCGGTGGGATCAAGGGTTTCAGGCATATTGTCGCTCCCGCAAAGTGGCTAAGTAAATACCCAAAACACTCTGGATGCCAGAGGAAAACCCATTTTGGCAACACGTGAACACTACCGCATCCCTCAGGTTCGCCGCGTTCGATCTGCTTTCCTGCTCAAGAAACAACTATTGGGCAGTCTGTGCATAGTGTGACCGAGTCTCTTTACAACTTTTTGGAGCAACTGCATGAATCGCCCACAGTACTTATTTCGGCGCTTTCATTGCGGCCTATCCTTGCGCCTAGAACAGGCTTTACGGTCTCGCTTCGCTAGCAACTGGGCGCAGGGTTTAGTATGTGAGGCCAGCTGTGAATAATTTCACGATCGCTGAGACCTTGGCTCTATTAGCGGCTACAGTATGACTTTCGCGTTAGGCAACAGGCTCCCCTTTTACCTTTTGAGGATTTAGGCAATGAGATTCAGTTATCAGATTGGCATGTGTGAGGCCGACCATTATCTGCCTTTGGCCAGAGCGGCAGAACAAGCGGGTTTCGATGGCATTACGATTCCCGATAGCATTTGTTATCCCCAAGAGGCCAGTTCTAAATACCCCTATAACAATGATGGCAGCAGGGAGTTTCTGGAAAGCGTGCCGTTCATTGAAAGTCTTATTGCGATTGCAGCAATGGCCGCTGTTACCGAGAAAATTCGACTCGCGACATTCGTCTATAAACTGGCCGTGCGCCAGGCGCCTGTTGTGGCCAAACAGGTGCAAGGTATTCAGTCATTGTCCGGTAATCGTTTTGATTTTGGTGTAGGGATTAGCCCGTGGGAGGAGGATTTTGCGATCTGTGGCGTGCCTTGGGAAAAGCGTGGGAAGCGATTAGATGAGCAAATCGATATTTTGCGTGGACTAGAGACCGGCGAGTATTTCGGTTACGTGGGCGAACTACACAATATGCCGGCCAATAAGATGAACCCAGTGCCAACCAAGCCAACGCCGTTGCTGATTGGTGGACACACAGAACTCGCCCTGAAGCGCGCTGCGCGGACGGGTGATGGTTGGATGTGTGCAGGTGCAAATATTGAGGAGTTGGAGGCCTATATCGGCCGAATCAATCAGCTACGTCAAGAATATGGCACGGCTGACCGCCCTTTCAAAATCTTCACTACCGGACAGAATGCCTTCACGCCCGATGGGCTTGAAAAACTCGAAAGTATGGGGGTGTCCGATGTGATTATCGGTTTTCGCAATGTCTATGCAATGGAAGCGGATAAACCGTTGGAAGAAAAAATCGGCATGTTGAACTGGTACGCGGAAGAGTTTATTCATGGCTGAGTACAGCGCCAATACTCCAGTCCTGGTGGGCATTGCTGCTGTGCAGCAGAATATTGAGGATTATCAGTGCGCGCGCGAGCCGCTAGTCTTGATGGAGCAGGCTCTGCGCGCTGCCGCTGTCGATGCAGGAAGTATGCGACTTCTGAGTTTAGCGGATGAAATTCTGGTGCCGAAGAGCCTTTGGAGTTACACAGACCCTGGGCGTTTGTTGGCCGCTGCGTTGGGTGCATACTCTGCCACAACACTACTGGCGGAATTTGGGATATTGCAACAGACCCTGTTGACTCGAGCCTGCCAGCGTATAAAGGATGGAGACGCCGAAGTGATGCTGGTGGCCGGCGGAGAGGCAAGGTTCCGCGCATTGTGCGCAGGCAAGGCCGGTGTGGAGGCTTTTGAAACTCCACAAAATAATGCTGAACCCGATATCACGCTGCGACCTCAGGATGAGATGTGGTCATCGGTGGAGTCAGACAGCGGTTTGGGTATGCCTGTCGGTTACTACGCTATCCTCGATAGCGCGTTGCGCTACAAACAGGGTTTGAGCGTGGCGCAACACCGAGATCAGATGGCGAGTATGTATGCCAGATTAAGTGAGCTAGCGGCAGATAACCCGGATGCCTGGTCCGACCAAGTCGTGTCGGCGTCCCACATTCGCGAGCATTCTGCTGCGAACCGTATGCTGGCTTTTCCGTATACCAAATTGCATAACAGTCAGTGGAATGTCGATCAGGCTGCCGGCCTTATATTGTGCTCTGCGGGCGTCGCTGAGGCACTCAGTATCGAGCGCAGCAAGTGGGTGTTTCCGCAGGCTTTTACGGAATCGAATGCCATGTCCGTGGTAGCGAGTCGCAAGGATCTCGGCGCCAGCCCAGGATTTCGTGTTGCGGGACAAGTCGCCATGGCGTTGGCGGGGGTGGATTTTAATGACATTCGCTTTTGCGAGCTGTATTCCTGTTTCCCCTATGCGGTTCGCGTGCAGTTAGAGGAATTTGGCCTGAATTTAAATCGCGATGTTAGTGTCACTGGAGGCATGACCTTCGGTGGCGGTCCTTTGAATAATTTTGCTTTGCAGGCCACGGTGAAAATGGCCCAGTTGTTGCGGGAAAACCCTGCAGAGACTGGGCTAGTGACCACGGTAAGTGGCTTGCTGACCAAGCAGGCGTGTGCCCTGTGGTCGGCCAATCCGGGAGTCAGGGATTGGACCTGTGCAGATGTTACTGATCAGGTGCGTGAGCAGAGTGAAGTGTGCGAACTGGTTTCAAGCTATTGCGGAAGGGGCTCTGTGGCTGGCTATACAGTGCTCCATCAAGGATCGGACCCTTGGCGCGCTGTGGCCGTATTCGATTTGCCCGACGGCCAGCGCACAGTAGCGTATAGTGAGGACCCTGCCATGATGGAGACTATGATGACGCAAGAGTGCTGTGGTATGTCTTATGCTGTGGCCGCGGGACAGTTTCAGTAACACTAGCCTTTGCGAATGTCTCCGGGTGTCATCCCTGTCCATTTAAGATATGCCCGGCGGAAGTTCGAGGGATCACTGAAGCCTATCTTATAGGCGATGCTGGATAACGGCAGACGTGTATTTTGCAGGTAGCGGGTGGCATGTTCGCCGCGCACCTGATCTAGCAGTTGTTGAAAAGACTGCTGTTCTTCATCCAGTCGCCGTCGGTACGTGCGTGGGCTTAGATTGAGCATAGTGGCGATTCGCGGCATCTGAGGATACTGGCCCTCCAGTTTGCGTAATAACCGCAGGGTCTGCTCGGCCACTGATTTTTCTTCTTCCAGATCTGCCAGTAAGCGGGCACATTCCGCCTCATAAAGATTCCGCAATACCGGGTTGGAGGAAGGAACTGGTGTGCCGAGCAGGTCGCGATGAAATAAAATACCGCCTCTTACGCAGTTGAAGTAAACATCGTTTCCTAGAGCCTCGTAATAGACGCTGGAGTGAGCCGGCTCTGGATAAGGCAGCTCCATGCGCAGACACAAATCAGGTGCATTTAATAAACCACGCAGTGTGTTAATGAAGGCGCCGTATAAAAGCTCATATTCAAACTCGACTGACACATCGCTCGGCGTGCTGACCAGCGTTAAGACGCATTGCTCGCCGATGGTCTCGAGTTCAAGCTGGATTCCTGATGCCAATAGGTGGTGGTACTTGAGCAGCAAATCCATAACTTGTGCCAGGTCACGACAGGTTATAAAAGCCTGGCCGAGTATAGCGTGAGCGCTCAGATTAAGACGCAGTCCCAGTTTTAGGCCTAGTGCAGGATCACCTGTTAGCCTTTGGGCGTTAGCGACAAGTTGGACGAAGTCTGCATCATCGATGCGAGCGCCAATTCCAGAAATGCCACTCTCTACAAGCGTGGTGCCAGCGAGCAAGCTGTCACGCGCGCAGCCCCGGCTCTCCGCCATGTCGATAAGAATCAGGATGTACTGTGCGGGCGTGCTGGTATTAGGCATGATTCTATTTGGCCACAAAAGACTGTTATTTGACAAGACTTTACCTTGTCCGATTTTTGGCTATGTCCCATAGTAAAACCTTGATATGAGTAATTAACTAAACGAGATATAACGATGCAAATCAAATGGACCGAAGAAGCACCCCGAAAAATCCAGCGCTATGCAGGCGCCGACTACCCCGCTGAAAATCCCGATCTGGAGGATGTACTGACCAGTGCCGATGTTGACTACGTGGCCGAGATTTTCCAGACCCCGCTGAGTGGCTCCTATAACTGGGACTATGCGATACAGGATGATCGGATTAAGAAGCTCTATGATCTTGGCAAGCAGCTCAATTGGGACCCTGAGATGGACATCGACTGGGACCGTCCGTGGCCGGCGGAAGAGCGGGCTCCGGAGATGATGAATCTCCATGACTATGAGCCCTATCTGGCGATGGACGAAAAAACCAAGGATGAGTTTTGGTTGCATATGAATGCCTGGAGCCTGTCCCAATTCCTGCACGGTGAGCAGGGCGCGCTGTTGGTAGCCTCTCAGCTTTGCTCCTGTGCGCCCACGTTGAACGCCAAGCTCTACGCGGCCTCGCAAACCTTTGACGAAGCACGGCATGTCGAGGTTTTCAATAAATATCTGCAACAGCGGATAGGGATGATGTACCCGATCAATACACACCTGAAAAGCATTATTGACAAAATCCTCACCGATGAACGTTGGGATATGAAGTTCATTGGCATGCAAATAGTCATCGAAGGTCTTGCGCTATCAGCTTTTGCTACAGCCCGCGAAACGACTCCTGATGAGGTCCTTAAGGATGTGCTGTATCTGGTCACTCGGGACGAAGCGCGGCACGTGACGTTTGGAGTCAACTATTTGGAAGAGTTTATTAAGACGTTGACCGACGAGGAGCGCGAAGAACGAGCACAGTTCGCTTACGAGGCCTGTGCTATTAGCCGCGAGCGCCTGGTGGCTACAGACGTATTTCGCCACTTTGGCTGGGATGTCGAAGAGGCCCGCAAAAAAGTGCTGGAAGGGTTTGTGATGTCCACCTTCCGCAATCTGTTGTTTCAGCGTGTTATTCCTAATCTCGCACGCATCGGCTTGCTGACGGAGAAAATACGCCCTAAATTTGAATCTCTAGGCGTCCTGGATTACGAAAACTTAGCTACTGACGGTGATATTGATTGGTCAGTACTGGAACGTCCACTCGATACGCAGGAAGCCCAGTCCTATGAACAGACTATGATGGCTGCGTTTGCCAAGAAGCATGAGGAAGAAGAGGCGAGGGTTGATTCCGCTGCCTGAGTGGTTGCCCGCCCTGCTAAACCCCAGGGGCACACAGGGTGTTAAATAATCGAGGCACAAAAAAGCCGGCATGATAGCCGGCTTTTTTGTATCTGGCAGATGTGCAGCGTTAGACGGTTAACGCCTTTACTTGCGCGTTAAGACGACTTTTGTGACGTGCTGCCTTGTTTTTGTGAATGATGCCCTTGTCTGCCAAGCGGTCGATGACCGGTACTGCATGGTCATAGGCTGATTTTGCCGCTGCAGGATCACCGCTACCTATAGCGGCGTTTACCTTCTTGATCACTGTACGAACCAGTGACCGCAAACTAGAGTTATGTGTGCGACGCTTTTCTGACTGGCGGGCACGTTTTTTTGCTTGTGGTGAATTCGCCACTGTTTATTACCTCAATTGAGAGTCAAAAATTTAGAGGCGCGATTATTCACATTCGCTATCCGCTTGTCAACCGCTGTCATGCTGGTTTGCGCGCCATGAGCTGATGTATACTAACGCCTATTAGTCATTATTTGTCGATTTTTGAGGCTGACGTGTTTACGAATGGATAATTCAGTGGTGACAACAGCCCCTCCCCGCGGCACGTCGGATCGTATTCTCGATGCGGCGGAAGACATATTTGCCGAAAAAGGCTACAGCGCGACTTCGCTGGGTGATGTTGCAGACCGGGTAGGTATTCGCTCCCCCAGCCTGTATAACCATTTCAAGAACAAGGAGGCCCTGTATGAGGCGGTACTTGAGCGTTTACTTACGGATTTCTCGGCACCTCTGGCAGAACTAGACAGCGGGCCCGTGACCAATCAGAGGGTCTTCCAATGGCTGGAGACCATCGTTCGTCTGCACCATGCAAACCCCAACCTTGCTCGATTACTGCAGCATGCAGCCCTTTCTGGCGGGCCTCATACCAATCAATTGATTGATCGGTTATTTCGTCCCATGTTTCAGTCGGGAGCAAAAATAGAGGGTGCGGATATTAGTTTATTCGAAAACTCGGGGTTACAGCCCTGGGCGGTAATGGCTTTTAATAATCTGGTCATGTCTTACGTCACGATGGCGCCGATGTATCGGGACCTACTGGGGGAGGATCCGTTCAGCGACAAAGCCCTGGAAAATCAGCTTAATCTGGTCAAAACCCTGCTGCGAGCGGTTTTTGAGTACAAAGGGGAGTAGGGTTTTCATCCCTACTTTGGCACTTAATGCGCAATTGGTTATCGAAGAGGTCTGTTCTAGCTCATGTTGGTTTCAAATGCTGTACATATCTGGCGTGAGTCAGACGGTGATTATCATATAGAGTGGCGAGCCAGTCATCCCGATACTCAGGTCACGGTTGAACCGGTTATAGCCAGTAGCGCAGCGCAAGCGCATTACGATGCCGATGCCAAGCGGGCTCGCGTGTCGGGTCTCGCACCCACGAACCGCCATTTTTTTCGTGTGCGTGATCAGCACGGCACTGAAGTGTTAGCGGCAGAGCGTAAATTGGGGATGCAGGGAACGCCAAACTTCAGAGATTTTGGTGGATATCGCACTATCGACGGGCGTTTGGTGAAGTGGGGTTTTTTGTTCCGCTCGGGCCAGCTGTCGAATTTGAGTGACCAGGATGTGGCATTGCTGGCCACCCTGAAGCTTGATCTGGTCTGTGATTTCAGGCGCCTAGAGGAGCAGGAAGCTGACCCCAGCAGGTTGCCCGTAAGCAATCCCCCGCGAATAGCGAGCCTACCGATTAGTCCCGGCAGTAACGCGCAATTTTTCGAGCAAGTGGGAGATCAATTCGGTGACCGGCAGGCCATGTTCGACTTCATGGTGGAGATCAATAGAGATTTTGCCGAGGCTCAGAGCGAGACATACGCCCGAATGTTCCGCGAGATACTGGATGTGGAGGATGCGCGATTCTTGGTGCACTGTGCAGCAGGGAAGGATCGTACCGGCTTTGCCGCAGCGATCATTCTCCTGGCGCTTGGGGTTTCGCAGGACGTCGTGATGCAAGATTACATGCTGACCAAGCGGTTCTTTAGCCCTCACCAGGAGGTCGACCGCTTGCGGCAAAAGTATCAGATGCAGCAGATGGAGACTGAGTCCATTTTGCCAATGCTGGAGGTGCATGAGGATTATTTGTCTCGCGCCCTAACCGCGATTGCACAAAACTATTCATCAATCGAGGTGTATCTGGAGGAGGCGCTGGGTTTGGGGTCTACCGAAGTCGCTCAGTTGCGAACACGTTATCTAGATTAACGGTCGAAAAAAAGCCGCCACCATAATCGTGGCGACTTTATGCTACCAAGGCTAAGGTTAAGACGCCTTACACGCGTTTTTAGCGGCTTTGATCTGCTTCTTCTCGCAGGCTGTGCTGCTTGCATCACCAACACACCATTTGCCTCGGTTGTTCCAGGCCGTTAGATCAGCGCGCTTGCCATTGGAACATTTCACGATGTAATTCGCGTAGGCAATGCCATCAGTGGTTGCGGCGTTTGACTCAAATACGATACTGGTCGGTTTGGCTGCAAAGCTTTGGGCACAAAAAATTACCAAAGCCGCCGTCGCTGCAAATTTCAATATGTTCATTACAAATCCTTGTCTACTCGCTGAGGGTGGTCGGCTCGATCTGCAACTGTGGTCGGGGAGCGGGCCTTGAAGTCACATTGTACGGCCCATGGCTCAGTTTAGATCAGTTACGATTTGGTAACTATTTGGGAATTATCGTAACATCGTCTTTTTTTTTGAGTTGTAATTATATTTATAACTAATTGAATAATAATAAGTATATAGGGTTTTTGACGATATTTTTCTGAGCCACATTAATGATCTTTAATGTCTCTATTGGTAACGCGATGAGATTGAGGGGGTGGCTTTAACGTACGACAATATCCAGCGGCAAAGCCTTTAGCGTCGTCTCTAACCAAACGCACCGAAAGATTCCTCGCGATATGCCCGATATCCGCCCACATCACTTTGCGCTGGACGACATTGGTTTGGTTAATTGCTCTGATCTGTGTTGAGGCCAGATATTGCGCCTGACTGGGCGCAACACGCTGCAGCTGTAGTATACTCGCCGCCACGGTGGGGTGGAGGGTGCTAGGCGTGATGTTTTGCCTATTTGAATGGCACTGGCCATCAACCTAGGAGCCGTGAAACTTGTGACGAATTTTGGTGGTCTTGAGTATGCTTTGGATCTTTGATGAATTGAGAAGACCGGCTTGACCGATCCTTTTGCAGATATCCGGCCCTACAGAGATTCAGAGGTGGCGGCCGTCCTGTTGCGCTTGCTTGATAATCCGGAGTTTTTGGATGCTCTAGCAACGTATCGACTGGGTCGATTGGCCGCCCTTATGCCCGGGCTGGTGCGCTCGTTTGTGCGTTATCGGCTCGCTCGTGAAGTGCGTGGCGTGTCGGACGTCCGGTCGATACAAGTTATTAT
>JAPKBI010000032.1 GCA_028823475.1 Halioglobus sp.
GCACAAATCCATGCTGTTGCCCGGAGACGCCAATCGCTTGAATGCTGGCCTTATCGGCTGCCGAAAAATCAGCGAGGCATTGACCGAGCGCTGTAAGCCACCATGCGGCGAGTTGTGCTTTGACACCACCAGAGGCAGTGATCATTTGCAGCGGTGCACTACGGACATCGATCACCCGGCGACGGTCGGCGTCGTATAGAAGCGCTTTGACACTTTGAGTTCCGACGTCGATACCGAGAAACATGTCAGCGGTTTGCCTTTCAAACAGTCCTATTGAGAGATAAGCATATCAGAATGCCGCCTTTTATGACGACATCTGACCGTTAATGTTGCAGGGGTGCCCCCAGATTTGAGTTAAGCAGAATAGGCTTGCTCAAAAGCATCAATGAAGCCCTGTAAAGTAGCTGCAGGAAGATCGTTGATCCCAGCTGCTCCCGCCCTGCCACCGCCCGTCGGAAACTGCATGCAAAGCTCCGCCGCACCGCTTTTGTTGATCATCGGCGCGCGCACGCTGATAAGGTAATTCCCGTTATCTTTGAGGGTAAGGACAGCATGAGCACGCTCTGGATTCTCAGTCGCAAGATCGTTACTGTAGACGCCACTTACACGACGCGCCCAGGTTTCATCAGGCAGAAGAAACACTGCAGATGTTGCATTACTATGCAGCGGCTGAAGTGCTTCCGCCTTCGCCATATCTTCAGCATAGCCGGTGCTAAGTTTTTCAAAATCAGCGGAATTATGCACAAAGTCCAGAGGCCCGTCTGCCGCATATAACTTCAAATATAAATCCTTGGGATCAAAGTGCAGATCTGCGATCGCCGGCCCATAGCCGTTGTAATTGATATACGTCCCAAGCGCGTCAAGAGAAACGAGATCTTGCTCCGAAATATCTAGATCATTGGCTAGAGAACGTGCTGTGTCTTTTAGGTTATCCCCAAACGCTCCCGTTACGGCCCAGTCGAGATGACGGCCGTTAAGATATCCATTTACCAACGCAGCTGTGCAAACGTCTGGCGCCTCATTAATGATGGCTGTCAGATTTTTATGCTGTGGAATATCGCCGGAAAAATGGTGATCCACGTAAAATACTGAGGCGCCTCCAGTGAGTGCCTTCGCCAGAGCATTCTTGTTTTTGTCCATCGACACATCAAGTACTGTGATTTTGTCGCCTGACATGGCATCGACCTTACTCATCAAGTTGATATCGCGTTTCACACCAGTGATGAGTGCAGCATCCCGAGGCTCAGCCTTGCGCAGCTGAAGAAGGGCGCAGATACCATCGGCATCGCCGTTAAAAAGGTCGTAGTTCATATCATCACCAATTGAGCAGGCGGCGAAAAATCGCCGCCCGCCGGCTGACCGGTTCTATTGATCCAGAGACTGGTAGTAGTCCGAAAGAATTTTCGCCACTTCGGGTCGGGAAAACTCAGGCGGTGGTGCTATGCCTTTACCGAGCATTTCACGCACAGCGGTGCCTGACAACAACACGAAATCATCCTTAGTGTGATCTGGAACATCCCGCATCATCACCACCTTATCGAGCTTCTTACTATAGGCCGTATGATCAGCGCTAAAAATTTCTAGTTCCAACGCGCCCGCGGGCACTTCTTCTTCAAATATCGCCTGCGCATCAAAGCCACCATAGTAGTCGCCTACCCCCGCGTGATCGCGACCTACAATAAGGTGCGTGCAGCCACAGTTTTGACGGAAGACCGCGTGCAACACTGCCTCGCGTGGGCCAGCGTAGAGCATATCGAAACCGTAACCCGTCACCATTACGGTGTTCGGCGGGAAATACACCTCTACCATCTTTCGAATAGAAGCATCGCGGACATCAGCGGGAATATCGCCCGGCTTGAGCTGGCCAAGTAGCATATGGATCAACACACCATCAGCGTCCAACTGCTCCATCGCCATTCGGCACAGCTCTTCGTGTGCGCGGTGCATGGGGTTGCGGGTCTGGAAGGCGACAACTCGCTCCCAGCCATGCGCGGTGATTTCGTTGCGAATCTCCACGGCAGTGCGGAAAGTGTCGGGGAAATCTGTCTTAAAGTAAGAAAAATTCAATACTTGGATTGGCCCAGACAGCAGGGTCTGGCCCAGGCTATTAAAAGTCGCTACGCCTGGGTGCTTCTTATCCTCTGTTCGAAAAATTTTATCCGACATGAAGGCCATCTGCTCATCACTGACAGACTCCACTGCCGTGACGTCCATCACTGCGAGGACCGGATTACCTTCGACGTTAGGATCACGCAGAGCGATACGGCTACCGGCGCTCACACCTGTTTCTGTGGTCAGGTTAACGATTGGCACAGGAAAAAACAGGCCGTCTACCGTAGACATCTTTTCTGCAACGCTGAGTGAGTCGGCAAGATCCATATAGCCTGTCAGCGGATTAAAGTAACCGCCTGCAAGCATAACGGCATTGGCCGCCGCTGCGGAGTTAAGTAAAATGGATGGTAGTGTCTTGGCTTCCGCTTGCAGTGCGTTACGCTCATCGGTATCAGATACAAAAAGCGGATTCAGCTCATCAGAGCCATGTGGCTTGATCATAATTTTCTCCTGATTATTGACTAATGATGCCGCGCTCACGCAGGACTCTAAGTATTTCCTGCACTTCTTCGTCGAGACTTTGCTGGTCAGAGTGCAGGTGGATTTCAGGCCTGAAGGGCTCTTCGTAGGGGTCATCGATTCCGGTAAAGTTCTTAATTTCACCCGCTCGAGCTTTTTTGTAAAGCCCCTTCGGATCGCGCTCTTCTGCCGCCTCGAGAGAACAATCAACGTAGATTTCTATAAAGTCCATGCCCGCGTCTTCGTGTAGGGCGCGCACCTGGTCCCGGTCTGCCTTGTACGGGCTTATAAAACTGCTCAGAGCGAGCACGCCGCTGTCAACAAACAGCTTGGCCACCTCTCCTATACGACGAATATTTTCTGTGCGGTCCTCCGCAGAAAATCCCAGGTTTTTGTTAATGCCCATGCGTACGTTATCGCCGTCCAGTCGGTAGGACAATACGCCCATCTCGGTCAACGTGCCCTCAAGTTCGACCGCTACCGTACTTTTACCACTGCCGGACAGTCCTGTGAACCATAACGTTGCCCCCTTGTGGCCAAGAAGCTTGCCCCGGTGTTCCCGTGTGATATCGCCCTCGTGCCAATGAACATTCGTCGCTTTTTGTTCCGCCATCTTAAAGATCTCCGTGAGCCACTTGTTTTAGGCTGCTTAATACAGAGCAGCCAGAAAATTCAGCAGAAATCATACGGGCATATGATCTCCATGTAAAACAGGATATTATGGATATAACTATCGGTTTTACCTGCACCTAATGCGAACCTCCCATCGGCTTTCTAAGGGGCGCCATGAAATTTACAATCAGACAGCTTCAGATATTCCTTGCAGTAGCAAAGCACCAAAATATTTCGAAAGCGGCCCAGAGTCTGCATATGTCCCAATCCGCCGCCAGTGAGGCACTGCTGAACCTCGAACATATGTATGAGGTCAGCCTATTTGATCGGGTCAGCAATAAGCTGGCACTGAACGCGATTGGGCACACATTGCGCAGGGAAGCAGAAAATCTGATCGCCCACTGCCAGAGTTTTGAAGAAAAATTGCTGGATCACACCGATGTGGGACACATCAAAGTAGGCGCCAGCTTTACCATTGGCAATCACCTCGCCACGCGCTATCTGGCAGGCTATCTAGCGAATTATCCTGAGGCGGATGTGCAACTGGACATCGCCAACACGCCGGACGTTGTCGCCAGGGTGCTCAATTTCGATGTTGATGTTGGCATGATTGAAGGTGAGGTACACCACCGCGAGCTCGAATTGATTCCTTGGCGGGAAGATGAACTCATTGTATTTTGCGCCGCAGATCACCCCTTGGCCCGCAAGAAAACACTGACCAACAAAGACATTAAAGAGGCGCTCTGGATACTGAGGGAACCTGACTCAGGAGCACGGCATACGTTTGACCGAGCCCTTGCAGGCCTTCTCCCAGATATCAATATCTATCTGGAGCTAAGGCACAACGAGGCCATCAAGAATGCTGTCGAATCAGGACTGGGAATTGGGTGCCTCTCGCAGATCGTCCTAAAAAAGAACTTCGCCAATGGCGACCTAGTCCCGCTTACTCTGCCTCGTCGCAACATGCGCCGTACTTTTTATTTCGCTTTGGCCAAAAAGCGCTTCCGCCTGGAGTCGGTTAAATCATGGATGGAAACCTGTCGCTCCATGGATCAGTAAACAGCACGGCACCGACTAATAATTATTGCCGCCCTGCCCGCGCTGCCAGATCTTCAGAAAACTTTTTTCCAGCGCACTTTCGGCGGCTATGCCTAGCTTCTCCTGCCAGTTCTTTTTATGGGCAAAAGTCACTTCAAACACGTCCCAGTCTGCGAGCCTGCCCTGCACAAAAGCATCGCTGGTCTGTAACTCATCGATTAAACCCTCTTCCAGCGCATTTTGGCCATACCATATCTCTCCGGTTGCGACTTTCCCGATATCCAATGCAGGCCGATTGGCGCTGACGAAGTTCTTGAAAAGAACGTGAGTTTCTTCCAGCTCTTCTACGAACTTTTCGCGGCCCTTATCAGTGTTTTCACCAAACATGGTAACGGTACGTTTGTGTTCGCCGGCAGTGAATAACTCGAAGTCAACGCTGTTTTTTTGCAACAAACGGTGGAAATTGGGCAACTGAGCAACAACACCAATAGAACCGAGCACAGCAAAAGGTGCGGCAATAATACGGTCGGCAACGCAGGCCATCATATATCCACCACTCGCAGCCACTTTGTCCACCGCAATCACTAGAGGGACGCCAGCATTTTTAATGCGCTGCAGCTGACTTGAGGCAAGGCCGTAGCTGTGAACCATCCCGCCGGGGCTCTCTAACTTAACCAGCACCTCGTCACCTTTCTCAATCTGGGGAAGGACCGCAGAGATTTCTTCGCGTAAATTCTCAGTGGCACTTGCTTTGACGTCACCGTCAAAACCAAGCACGTACAATCGCTTACGGCGCTCCTCAGGCAGTACATCGGTACCTTTCTTGTGCTTCTTCTTCGCTATTTTCGTCTTCGCTTTTTCATCTTTTTTAGCCGACTTTTTATGCAACTTAAGGGCTTCGGGGTCATCAATAACCTCGCGAAAAGTTTCACCAATGTGGCGATATTTCTCATTTAGATTGAGTAGTTCTATATGGCCACCCTGACTATCGCCCCGCTGTCTCACGCCAAAAGATAAAATGCCTGCGACAAGTATCAGAACTGCCGCGACAAAGGTGACCGTCTGAGCAAGGAACAGTCCATATTCATAAATAAATTCCACAGATTTACTCCAGGGGTTTTAGTTCAAGATATCTAGCTTAAAGTTTTAATATAGTGCTGGATCAATTGCCCAGAAATTGAAGATACCGGCGGAATCATAGGCAATTGACTGTAATGAAACCAGTCGGCATCTGCGATTTCCGTGAGATCGCAAACGATCTCTCCTCCGGCATAGTCGGCAAAAAACCCCAGCATCAGTTGGTTAGGGAAAGGCCAAGACTGCGACTGAAAGTAACGAAGGTTGCACACTTCCACGCCGACTTCTTCGCGCACTTCACGTACAAGTGTCTGTTCGGCTGTTTCACCTGCCTCAATAAACCCTGCCAGTGTGCTGTACATGGGCTGAGGAAAGTTAGCGTTACGTGCTAGCAGCAATTCTTCGCCTCGAGCAACGAGTACGATCACACACGGGGCGATACGGGGATAATTAATCACCCGGCAAGGGTCGCAGCGCATGGCTCTTTCCTTAACGTCCAGCGTCATCTGGTTGCCGCAGCGCCCGCAATGCCGATGATCGCGCTCCCAATCCAGTAACTGAGAAGCACGCCCCGCGAGCGCAAACAGCTGCTCATCGACTCTGCCAAGAATATGGTAAAGATTGCCCTTCTGATACTGCGCGGGATCAGGCTGATCCACGGCATCTATCTCTAGCACATAGCAAGGCTTATCTTCCCAATAGCCCAGAAACTGGCGGCTCAGCTCTGTCCAACCAGTCAATCGAAGCTGATCCAGGGCGATCAGGCATCCCGTCCGAGAACGCATATCACTAAGCAACTGACCCTGCTGAAACACGATATGCAATTCATCATCACAGGACTGGGGTGTCGTATTGTCAGATCGAAACATCGCTTCTCCAGCAGGAATCATCAAATGGGCTGCTATAGTATGTCTGCCAGTGTCCGGGAGCAAGGTCGACGACGCAAGAGAACCTCTCCATTCGCGCTTCGTTGGGCAAATATAAACCGCCAAAGTTTAGGAAAGTCTTTACGAATAACGTAGACTGTCAACTCTCGATTCTGTAAATAAACGTAACGCCTATTATGAATGAAAATCTCCCCTATGCGCTGTGGAAAAATTTCCTCGGCAACGCTCCCGAATGGTATAAAAGAACGCTGGTAGCATTTTTGATCATCAATCCTGTAGCCTTATATTTTTTAGGGCCCTTTGTCACCGGCTGGCTATTCATCGCTGAGTTCATCTTCACACTCGCCCTCGCGCTGCGTTGCTACCCACTGCAACCAGGTGGACTGCTTGCCATACAAGCAGTTTTACTCGGCATGACGTCTCCAGAGATGGTCTACCAGGAAACAATGAACAATTTTGAAGTCATTTTGCTGTTGATGTTTATGGTAGCCGGCATCTATTTCATGAAGGAGTTGCTGCTGTTTGTTTTTACCAGAATATTACTCAATGTCCGCTCTAAAATTCGTCTTTCGCTATTATTTTCACTGGTTGCCGCTGTTCTGTCCGCGTTCTTGGATGCCCTGACGGTGACAGCCGTGTTGATCAGTGTCGGTGTAGGGTTTTATGCTGTCTATCATAAGGTAGCTTCTGGCCAAAAGCACCATAGTGGCGGGCATGATCACTCGGTAGACGACGCGGTTCAGGATCAACATCGGGAAGAACTGGACCAGTTCCGAGCATTTTTACGCAGCTTACTGATGCACGGCGTGGTGGGCACAGCTCTAGGCGGCGTATCGACGATGGTGGGAGAGCCACAAAATTTACTGATAGCGAAGGTGGCAGGGTGGAGTTTCATTGAATTTGCACTGATTATGGCACCGGTCAGCATGCCGGTCTTGGTAGCGGGACTCGCCACCTGTGCGGTGCTGGAGGTCACCCGAAAATTTGGTTACGGAGCAAGCTTGCCCGATAACGTGCGTCACGAACTAGAAGAGTACCAAAAAGAGCAAGAAGGGCTTCGAAACGCACGCAGTAATGGCCGTCTGCTAGTACAGGCGCTGGTTGCTCTAGTTCTGGTGCTGGCACTGGCGTTTCATTGGGCTGCGGTGGGACTTGTTGGTCTGATGGTTATCGTGCTTCTAACAGCCTTTAACGGTGTGATAGAAGAGCACCAACTGGGAAAGGCGTTCGAAGAGGCCCTACCCTTCACATCGCTGCTGGTGGTTTTCTTTGCCATTGTCGCGATGATTCATGACCAGCACTTGTTCACGCCGGTTATTGATGCTGTGTTGAGTATGCAACCGGACGTGAGACCCTCGATGTTTTTCCTAGCCAACGGTATTTTGTCTATGATTAGCGATAATGTATTTGTCGCTACCGTGTATATCAACGAGGTGAAGGCTGCTCTGGATTCAGGTGCGATTACACGGCCGGAATTTGATCAGTTAGCGATAGCAATTAATACAGGTACTAATCTGCCAAGTGTGGCGACACCTAATGGTCAGGCCGCATTTCTGTTTCTCCTTACTTCTGGCTTAGCCCCGTTGATCCGCTTGTCTTACGGACGGATGGTGATTATGGCCCTACCCTATACGGTAGTGTTGGGCGGCGTTGGTCTAGCCTGTGTAGCCCTCTTTGTCTGATTGAGCCCTGGTGGAGTGTTATTGTTTTAGCACCGCTTCCGCGGCGGTGTCTCTCCACAATACCTTTCCGCCACTGACCGCAGCAATGGCGTCCAGTTGGCTCTGATGAGCGGTGAGTTCGGTCGGAGTAGCCTTAATAACAAGCAGTGATTCGCGGTTGTCGGACAGACGCACAATGGGTTCCATGCGGGACTGGCCATTCTGGTCATTGCCTGACCCAGAAAGCTGTAACGCTGTCTGGCCGCCTGTAATGGCTAAATAGACATCCGCGAGTATTTCAGCATCCAGCAAAGCCCCGTGCAAATCGCGTTGTGAGTTGTCCACCTCATAGCGCTGGCATAGCGCATCAAGACTGTTGCGCTGCCCTGGGTGTTTTGATCGGGCCATTACTAAGGTATCGATAACAGTGCACCTATCCACGACGCTGCCTTTGCTTGGTGACAAACGCTGCAATTCATTGTCTAGAAATCCGAGATCGAACGGCGCGTTGTGAATAATCAGTTCTGCACCCTGTACGAATTCAATAAACGCGGCTGATATGGATTCAAATGCAGGCTTATCAGCAAGGAACTCACTGGTAATCCCATGCACCTCAAGCGCACCTTGGTCAATTGCGCGGTGTGGGTTGATGTATTGATGGTAGTGGTTGCCCGTCAACTTACGATTCACTAACTCTACGCAGCCGATTTCGATAATGCGGTGCCCCTGGGCAATTTCCAGTCCCGTTGTTTCGGTATCGAGTACAATTTGTCTCACGTCAGTTCAGTCCTTTTTTGTGGAACAGGGCATTTATTTCTGCAGCGCATCGATACCGAGATTGGCCAGCAGATCTGCTCGTTCATTCTCAGCATGACCGCTGTGTCCTTTTACCCAATGCCACCTGACATCATGACGCTGATTCTCTTCGTCAAGGGCTTGCCACAAGTCTACATTTTTGACCGGCTTGCGCGCAGCGGTCTTCCAGCCTTTTTTCTTCCACCCTTCTAACCACCTGGTGATGCCATCTTTCACATAGACTGAATCAGTAGTGAGGTCGACGCTGCAGCGTTGTGACAGTGCTTTCAATGCCTCTATCGCAGCTTGTAATTCCATGCGATTATTCGTGGTGTCCGGCGCGCCACCGTAAAGCTCCCGTTCAACATCGCCGCAACGCAGTAGTGCACCCCAACCACCAGGGCCGGGGTTGCCGCGGCAGGCCCCATCAGTAAAAATTTCAACTTTTTTCAAGCGGTCACGTTCCCTTTGACTTTATTCGGCTTCTTTCGTGGGTAGGGCGTTTGTGGCAGAGGCACAGGAGCCGGCTTCGGCACCAGACCAATCAGACTGCCACGACGCGACCGCAACGAACGGCGGGGACGGTGCGCCCCGGCAACCTGCTTGGTGGCATGCACGATATAGACGCCACCTAACAGTAGATTATGCCGCGCTGTCCATGCATCAGCGCGGGCGATCAATTGTCGCAAGCGTCCACCACCGATGGGAGGAAGTGCATATAACCGGAAAATATCGAGCACTTCACAGCCCAGTAGGTTCAACCAATCTCGCAGACGACGCTCACTCAACGGTCGATGCCGTGACCAAAGTGGGTCGCGTAATATTCCACTTACGCGCGTGTTACAGCCAAGCAGACTATAGGGGTTGAAGCCAATGATCAGCAACTGGCCCTGAGGGGTCAATACACGCTGTATCTCACGCAGTACCTGATGTGGATTGTCGGCAAACTCCAAGCAGTGATGCGCGATAATAGCATCAACACTGTCACTCTCAAGGGGCAGTTCACTGGGATCTGCCACTAATTCGATGCCGTCTCGAGTGTTATCTGCACAATATACTCGGTGATTGATGGGGCTACCCTGACACAGGGGGCGTCCACCGGTCACGCCCAATTGTAATATGTGATAGCCGAACGAAGTGTCGAGCAGATCTTGCGTGGCAGCGCGAGCAGCCCCCATCAGGTACTGTCCATTGTCTTTGGAATACCAGGATTCCAGTTGTTCGTAAATATCGTTACAATGCTTCTGCATTACAGTGTCGCATCTCCGCGCATCGCGCTGTGGGCTACTCAGGCCGCAGGGCCTTTAAACAATTGTGTTGATTCTACTGTATTTTCACTGTTTTGGAATGCTATGCCATGTTGAATATCCAACCCATTACCGCTTTCACCGATAACTATATCTGGCTGCTCTACGATGATGCGACGCGACAGGCGTTTGTCGTAGACCCTGGGGATGCTGAGCCGGTAATACACACCTTGCGATCTTTACAGCTGGAGCTCACAGGTATCCTTATTACGCATCATCATTTCGATCATGTTGGTGGTGTGCAGACGCTGTGTGACCGGTTCAAACCCGTCGTCTATGGCCCAGTCAACCCTAGTATTGAGGGTATTACCAAGCGCGTCTCGGCGAGTGATACCGTCGATGTGCTGGGGATGGCGTTCAACGTTATTGAGGTGCCCGGCCATACGCTGGATCACATAGCCTATTTCCATGACGGAGCAACCCCCGTCGTTTTTTGTGGTGACACACTGTTTGCCGGCGGCTGCGGCCGATTATTTGAGGGCAATCCACCCATGATGCTGCGGTCGCTGGAGTCGCTGGCCGCATTACCGCCAGCAACGCGGGTCTACTGTGCCCACGAGTACACACTTGCAAATCTCGCGTTTGCGCAGGTAGTGGAGCCGCACAACGAGCCCCTCTCAGATCGCATCACTGTGGCCCAGGCCACCCGATCGCGCGGCGAACCGACTGTGCCCTCGGATATTGCACTCGAACTTGCCACAAACCCCTTCCTGCGATGTGATAATGCACAACTTCAGGCCTCGCTGCAGGAGCAAGGCAGATCTGCAGGGCACAACACACTAGAAGCGTTTGCCGCCGTAAGAGCATGGAAGGACAACTTTTAGGCCACAACCCGAGCCATTAAAAATCCACTTTGCAGACCTCATGCCAGTTTATTTTATGGCTGTATAGGAACTTTAAAATCATATATTTCAATAATTTACAAAGACTATATATAGTCATTTCTATATTGATTTTGGCGGCTTGTCAGTCTGTGCCAGCAGACCGGTCAACTGCTGACTCTGCGACATCCCCAGCGCCTATGCCGCCCACTCCATTGCCACTGCTAGCCACTGATGAGCAACCGGATGATGTATGGGAGCGAATCCGCCTTGGCCTGAATTGGCAGGAGATCGATCATGCGCGGGTCGACAAGGCGAGAGAGAGGTTTTTACGACAGCACAACTATGTGCCCGCAGCGCAGGATCGAGCTAATTACTACCTTCACCACATTGTCGAAGAGGTAGACAAGCGCGATATGCCGATGGAAATCACACTGCTGCCAATGATTGAAAGTAACCTCAATCCTTTCGCGGCCTCCCACGCTGGTGCCGCAGGGCTGTGGCAAATTATGCCCAGAACGGGCAAGCATCTGGGTCTGTCACAGGACTCGTGGTACGACGGGCGCCAGTCTGTGCGTGACTCAACGACAGGGGCGCTGGACTACCTCGAAAAATTGCACACGAGATTCGATGACGATTGGCTTCTGGCGCTTGCCGCCTATAACTGTGGTGCTGCAAACGTGAGTCGAGCGCAACGCAGTAACAAAGCAAAGGGATTGGACACAGACTACTGGTCGCTAGACCTGCCCTCGGAGACTCACAACTATGTGCCGAAGCTTCTCGCCCTAGTCCAGATCGTAGCTGACCCGCAAAAATTTAACGTCACAATTCCTGCCGTCGACAACTCACCCTCCTTCGAGGTTGTCGAAATCACCAGGCCCATGCACTTTGTCAAGGCGGCGCAAATGGCGGGCGTGGACATTGAGACCCTTCGCGCCCTTAATCCGGGCAGATTGCGAGGGGCCGTCTCTGCCAACGGAGCATCGGAGTTATTGCTGCCTATTGGTACGCTGGATCAGTTTGAAGCCAGCATAGCTCAAGCGGGCCCCGAGGAACTCATGCGGTGGGAGAGCTATCAAATACAACCTGGCGATAGCCTAGGGTATATCGCCGTACAATTTAATACTCGTGTCATATTGCTACAGCAACTTAATGGCATCCAAGGCACTAAAATCCGGGCGGGCGACACCCTTAATATACCCATCAGCATTACCGGACCCAGTAAACAGGCATTTGCCCAAGATTACCGTGTCCGCGAGGGGGACTCTCTTCACCGTATCGCGGACAAATTTAAAATATCGGTCAGTGATATTGTGATCTGGAATGCGCTGGATCCGGCGGCCTATATACGCCCCGGCCAACAACTTACGCTTTACGCTGCCGATGGCTAATTCAAACATTGAGGTTCGCGTTTTATGACGGCCGGAGCACACGCGGCTCGCTATGAAACGTCCTACGGGACGTTCCAACTGAACTGTTACCCTGCCCGCCCCAATGAACGACTGGTCGCGTGGTGCAGTGCCGACACCCTACTACTGGAGGAAGCCCACTGCCGCGGCATTCTCGGCTCGGAAATACTGGTGGTCAACGATATCTACGGTGCGCTCTGTGTAGCATTAGAACCGCAAGCATTATGGACGGATTCGGCGCTGGCTGTGCTTGCGCTACGACACAATGAGCGCGCTAATAGGCGACCGCAGACCCGCATTGTTTGGAGCATCGAGGAGCCTCCCACTGTGCCCAAGGTGGTGGTGCTGCGCATTCCCAAACAGCGACCACTGTTCGAGTATCAGCTGTCCCGGCTCGCACGCGTATTGCCGCAGCAGACAACCGTATTGGCCGCAGGCATGGACAAGCACTTGTCACCTCATACGGCAGCCATTTTGGAGCGCTATATAGGCCCCGCACAACGTCACCGAGGCCAGCATAAAGCGCGTCTCTTTAGCGCAATACGGGATGAGCGGAGCGCTCCAGAATATACTGGGACAGCGACCTATCACTGTGAAGCGTTGAATGCAGAACTGTGCGGCCTAGCCAATGTTTTCAGTAGAGAGAAGCTGGACATGGGTACTCGCTTCCTGCTGGAGCGACTGCATACTTTTGCGCCCGCCGAGACACTCATCGACCTCGCCTGCGGCAATGGCATTTTGGGTCTAGTCGCATTGAAGCAAGGGGTAGCTTCTAACATAGCTTTTTGTGATGAATCGGCCATGGCTTTGCGTTCTGCTAAACTCAACGCAAGTCGAATCTTTCCGCAGGAGGCAAGAAAAATAAGCTTCCTACATGGTGATGGTCTCCTCGAATACCGCGAAAAGTCCGCGCAAATCATCCTGTGCAACCCACCCTTCCATCTGCAGCATACGGTGGATGATTTTGCCGGTCGACACTTGCTTGAACAGTGCAGCCAACATCTACAATCTGGCGGGCGACTTTACTTGGTTGCCAACAGGCATCTCGACTACCTGCCTACTCTGCGGCGGACATTTGACCGAGCGGAGACGTTCGCTAGCAACGCCCAATTCAACATAATATTGGCACAAAAATCGTGAATCCAGCGCATCCACCCGAAGGTTGCATTGTGCGGGGTCTTGCGAGTATCTTGTGATCCCTCTTGCTGCATTAGGGCATCGAGGTCACCTCAAAACTTGAAAAGGAATACGTTTATGAGCCATACAATAAAGACTCTCTCTCACGCCGCTCGAACAGGCCTGATTGCATTCATAGCACTTGCCTTGCCGATGCTGGCACAAGCAGCACACCATGAAGAAGCTCAAGCCAAACCTAAAGCCGAAGCTCAGGCCGAAGTTCAAACCAGTGGTCGTGCAGTAGCAATGGAAGCCGAAGCCGAAATCACCGCAATTGATCTGAAGACTCGTCAGGTAACTCTGCGCGGCCCCGGCGGCAACACGTTTACGCTGCAATCACAAGATAAAGCAATAGCGCTAGAAGACGTAAAGGTTGGCGATAGCGTCGTCGTCACTTACATTGCGGCCATGGAATCTGAGCTGCGCGTACCAACCGCAGAAGAGATCGCTGCGCCATGGGTTGAGCTTGATGAAGAAGCTGTGTCAGAAGACGCCACTCACCCAGGCATTGCGGATATGCGTGTCATCCGTGCGGTTGTTACCGTTGAAGGAATGAATCGTGTATCTGGCACCGTTACCGTTAAAGATTCTCGCGGTATGGTGCACATCATTGGTGATGTAGAACCAGAAAAAATGGAAGGCGTTAAGATTGGCGAAACTGCTGTAATCGTATTTGCAGAAGCGATCGCGCTCACACTGAAGCATCAGGCAGCGCCAGCAGCGAAGTAACCTAAAATTGCCCGCCGCCGCTAGCGCTTGACGGCGGGCAAATCCAGTTCAGGTATAGCATGGAGATACCCCAGAGCAGTAAAAAACAAAGCGCAGCGCAGCGGCTCGCTAACCAGCC
>JAPKBI010000292.1 GCA_028823475.1 Halioglobus sp.
TTTCCCAGACGGGCTAGTTACACGACGAGAATTGAGCGCCTTACCTGATGGCGTCTTGGGTAGCGATCCTGCAGCGCTCTATTTAAAAATGGTTGGGTTCGGATGCAGAAAAGACGTACCGGACGCCCTCCTGCTTGAAGACGACGTAATCGATCTGCTGATCGAGATTTTTCGCGCCGCCCGCCCGCTAGTGCGTTGTTTCGATTGATTGTGCTTAGCCACGCTAGAGCCGTGTGCAGAGCCGTGCGGCATCTAGGATGGCCGCATGGATGTCGCGTGACGATGTAGCGTCACCTAATCGGTATAGATCAAAACCCTCACCGCCGAGTGTGGGTTGCGGTTGGGCTGTGATCAATGCCGTTAGATCTGGTAGGCCACAATTGCGTGCCGCGCCCACCAGTTCGAGATAAAGTCCATCAACTGGCAAAGTTCCATGTTCGTAGATCAGAGTGTCGCAACTCATCTCGATCGTCTCGCCGCTATAACTGTTATCAAAACTCAGACGCAGACGGTTTTCGTCACGTGCTACTCGTCGTAGCGTAAGATCAGGATGTAGCGAAGCTCCCGACTTATAAAATGCTCGCATTTGCAGCGGTCGCTCGATGTAACTGACTTCAGCACCCGCGGTGTTGTCCGGGGTCACGTAAATTAAAGAAGTACCCGCGGCAGCCAACGTATGCGCACCGTTCAAACCTGCTGAAGTTCCCGTTCCATCATAAAATATTACGTCTCCATCGGGCGGCACCGCAGTTTCAAGCGCCTCCCAGAGTGGGATCCCGAGTTCGGTACCAGGGATGTCTTGCATTCGATCAGGAACGCCTCCAGTGGCAATGATGACAGTATCAGGCTTCGTATCTGTGATGTCATTAGCATTGGCGAAGACGTTGTAGCGAACGGTTACACCGAGCCGCTCCAACTCGCTCACCCGCCAATCTACTATGCCGATTAGGTCACGCCGCAGGTCGAGTTTTGCAGCTAACAAGATCTGACCACCCGCTCGGGGCGCTGCTTCAAGCAGGGTGACAGTATTGCCGCGCTCTGCGGCGACACGTGCTGCTTCCAGTCCGCCAGGGCCCGCACCAACAACAGTGACTTTTTTTGGAGTATCAGTCTTTTTAATCACATGCGGTAGCACATCCTCACGACCGATAGCTGGATTGTGAATACAGCTTCCATGCCATGAACAATAGGTTGCACCAACGCAGGGGCGGATCGTTTCCTCCGCCCCTTCTGAGAGCTTGCGCGCGATGTGTGGATCAGCGATGTGCGCACGGGTCATACCAATAAGATCTACATGTCCTTCGCTCACAGCAAAGCGGGCCGTCGCCATGTCATTGATGCGCGCCGCGTGAAAAACTGGTAACCCAACATTCTGCCGGAAATTAGCTACTGGGCGCAGTTGTGGTGCCAACCCCAAAGCCATGCCCGGCATATAGCGGGCAAGACCCACTTCGGTATCGATCCGACCGTAATTAAAGTTGAAGAAATCTATTAAACCTGAGCGTTCTAAAATCTCGGCCATTGCCAGATACTCTTCATCAGGCATGGTACCATTGTTGCCTTCGCCCACGACCATACGGACGCCGACAACAAACGACTGAGGAACTACGCGGCGGATCTCTTCCAACACCATGAGGCCAAACCGCGCACGGTTTTCAAGGCTGCCACCGAAGTCGTCTGTGCGCTGGTTTGTGGCGGGAGACCAGAATTGACCGATGAGGTGACCAGCGATATGCAATTCACACCCGTCCAGTTGGCCCTCATAGCAGCGCCGCGCGGCCTGACCGAAGTCACTGACCACACGGATGATATCTTCAGCCTGCATTTCTTTGGTGAAGCCTCGATGCAGCGGTTCTCGGAACCGGCTAGGCGAAATTGTAGGCAACCAGTTATCCCCACGCCATTGGCTGCGCCCGCCTAGATGCGTTAGTTGGCACATAAGGGCAGCACCATGATTGTGCACGCGATCTGCAAATTCTTGGAAATAAGGAATGACGCGATCATCGCTTGCACTGAGCTGTCCAAAGGTATTGGCGCTGTCGCGCGACACATTAGTCGAACCGCCAAACATGGTAAGTCCAATTCCGCCTTCGGCCTTGGCTTCGTGGTAGCGTTGGTACCGCCCTGTGGGCATACCATCTTCGCCAAAGCCGATAGCATGCGAGGTGCTCATGATCCTGTTGCGCAACGTCAGATGCGCCAGCTGAAAAGGCTGGAGGAGCGGATCAGTCGTCACAGGTCTGGCTGGGACACTCATGGTAGCAGTCCTTTTCTCGAGGTGGCTTGAACTAAGGTTGATCATAAACGGCGATCCGAGCAAAGGAAATTTTAGTATTTTAGGACCGGGCTTTAGGGTAGATACCGCATACGGGCTGTTTGAAGGAGTGATACTTTGCAGATGTTTGATGCCGAAACCATCCACCGACTGCTACCTTATGAGGTGCTAATCCCAGCGTTGCAAAAGATGCACGAGGATGAGATGCCCGCCGGCGACGGCATCTACACCAAGGATCCTAGCGGCGCGGACAACATGTTTGTGACGCTGCCAGGCTGGCTGAGCGGGCAACTAATAGTGGTTAAGATGGTCGGTGTTTTTCCTGCCAACCGCGACCGGGATCCACCTATGGGCTCAGTCCTTGGCGCTGTAGCTGCGTTCGATGCGGAAACTGGCGCACCAATTCTGGTGGCCGATGGTGAGGCGATGACTTATCGAAAAACCGCTGCGATCTCTGGGCTCGGCACAGCACTTCTGGCTCCACCTACTCCGCGCGAGTTGCTTGTTGTGGGTGCAGGTGGACTAGGTCCACACGTGGCGATGGCGCATATAGCAGCGCGTCCGTCCATTTCGCGCGTGCGAATTTGGAATCGTACAGTGTCCCGTGCTGAGGCTTTGGCAGCGCTGCTCTGCGCGCAAGGCATCGAGGCCAAGATAGAAGCAGATCTTGATGCTGCAGTGGCTGAAGCTGATGTCATCAGTTGTGTGACCATGTCGCGTACTCCACTCGTGAAAGGCGCGTTGCTAAAACCTGGCGCACATCTCGATCTGGTGGGATCCTACTTACCCGACATGCGTGAAACGGATGATGATGCAATGCGCCGTGGATCAGTCTACACGTGTTGCAACCGTGGCCGCGAAGACGTGGGTGAATTGACGATGCCAATGGCGTCTGGTGCGCTACGCTTAGATGACATCCAAGGTGATGCGTTCGACTTGGTGCAGGGAGGCCACTCAGGGCGGGTCTCTGCTGAAGAAATCACCCTATTCAAGAATATTGGTGGGGCGCATCAGGACGTATTTACCGCCGCTATCTTAAAACAAACCGCAGGTCTCTAACCTTCCTCACTCGCTATTGTACAAAACTGTTCCATAGCAAGGGCGGTGCTGCCCACGAAGGCCTCGACGGCAATGGTCAATCGTGCCAAGCTTGTATGGTAAGAGAACCGCATCGCATGGATTCAATGGCTTAATTGGCCCGATGAAAAATGAG